>LIAM01000001.1 GCA_001438925.1 Actinobacteria bacterium BACL15 MAG-120619-bin91
GCTTTAGATGCCGCGGCAACGCCATCGGTAGTTGTGCGCTTTAAGCGTTAGGAAGATTTCGAGCCATAACAATGCGTTGAATCTGATTAGTTCCCTCATAAATCTGAGTCAACTTTGTATCACGCATCATTCGCTCAACTGGATAGTCGCTGACATATCCATATCCACCAAGAACTTGGATCGCATCTTGAGTGACCTTCATCGCCATATCACTTGCTAAACACTTACTTGCTGCGGAGAAAAAGGTTAAATCCTTCTCATTGTTCTCGCTCTTAATAGCTGCAGAATATGTCAGTAGTCGCGCCGCCTCAATATTCATCGCCATATCGGCGAGGATAAATTGGATCGCTTGAAAATCAAAGATTGGCTTACCAAATTGATGACGCTCATGGGCGTACTTGGTTGCAACATCAAATGCACCTTGCGCTAATCCGATCGCTTGAGCCGCAATTGTTATGCGGGTGTGATCCAAGGTATTCATGGCCAAGGCAAATCCCTCGCCCACCTCACTGATTCGGCGATCATCACTGAGTTCAACATTATCGAAGTAAACCTCGCGAGTTGGAGATCCGCGCATACCCATCTTCTTTTCAGGTGCACCAAATGAAACGCCAGGATCGGATTTTTCAACAATAAATGCTGTTATTCCCTTGCTTCGTAAGGTTGAGTCACCTTGTGCAATTACAGAGTAAAACTCAGACTCTCCTGCATTTGTAATCCACTTTTTACTTCCGTTAAGGATCCAACCATCGCCAGAGCGTTCTACCTTTGTTCGCAATGCCGATGCATCAGATCCCGCTTCTGACTCTGAAAGGCAATAAGAAAAACCTTCACCCTTAACCAAACGTGGAAGCCAACGCTTTTTTTGCTCATCATTGCCGCCCAAAATCAAAGGCATTGATCCCAGTTTGTTAACCGCAGGAAGCAAAGAAGATGAACCGCATACACGTGCGACCTCTTCGATAATCAAAACAGCAGCTAGTGCATCAGCGCCATCTCCGCCAAACTCTGTTGGGACATGGGCTGCATACAATCCATTTTTGACTAGCGCATTTTTAGCTTCAATAGGAAAACGATGCTCCTCATCAACTACATGAGCAAAAGGAGCAATCTCTTTTTCAGCAAGCGCCCTAACGCTTGTACGCAGCTCTTTGTACTCTGCGGGTAGATCAAATAAGTTCTCCATTAGGGCTCTTTCCTATCGCGCTTTGATAACTCTTGCAAATACTGGTTGTAGTTAGCTAGTTCATCTGGCTGACCCATAGCCGCTTGGCGAGCGGTATTGCGATCAATTCTCTTTGCCTCACGCGAATCATCTCGCATCCAATTGATAAATGTCGCGACCAAAGCGATAAGGATAGGAATCTCGCCCATCGCCCACCCGATAGATCCACCTAGCTTTTGATCCACGAGGGGATCTCCAAGCCAAGGGGTTTGTAGCGAGGCGTAAAAACCATTGTCGATCAAAGTGGTGGTGGACATCAAGGCTACCGAGAAGAAGGCATGGATGCTCATCGCTGCAAATAAAATCACTATTTGAACAAGGTGATGAACTCTGCGGGGATTTGGATCTACACCAATAATAATAAAGAAGAATAAAAAGCCAGCTGCTAAGAAGTGAAGGCTCATAAACAGGTGACCTATGTGGCTTTGCATTAGTAGGGCAAAGAGATCTGTGAAGTACAAGGCAAAAAGTGAACCATCAAAAATTGCAAGTGCAACAAGGGGATTTGTATAAATAACCCCAAGCTTTGAATGAAGTGCTGCAAGCAACGATCCACGAACACCGCGCTCATCACTATTTCTGCCTTGTGGCAAAGTACGAAGTGCCAAAGTCATGGGCGCTCCAAGAACTAATCCAATTGGCGCAATCATTCCTAGAACCATATGCGACATCATGTGATATGAAAAAGAGAACTGAGCGTACAGACCGAGACCACCACTTGTCGCAAAATCAACGGCAGAAATTCCTAATGCAAACGCCACTGTTCGGCCAACTGGCCACTTATCACCACGCTTAGTGAGAACAACGACACCCTTTACATACAGCGCAACCATTAACGCTAAAATTCCAATCATTAATGCATTTGGCTCATAACTAAATAAGACGCGCGCGAGCGTTGGTGGTGGTGGAGTCTCGGTACCAACAATGGAAAGTGCGAGGTTGAAATCTTGGGTTCCTGGACGATCAGGAGATGCACTACCTGTTAACCAAGTCCCCATAAGTACGGTGATGACCATGATCAGGGCTTCGACGGTAATTATTTTTGCAAATCCCACCCAATTGATAGAACTCTTGTTACCAAGATTTTTTCGGTGGAGATATCCAATAAAAACCAAAGAAACTGTGGCAAGGATTTTTCCAAGAACGATAAATCCATAAGAAGAGTTCCAGGCACCAACAAAGTTCAACCGTGTCCATGCGTTTACTGCGCCGCTGATAACAACAGCGATCGCCGCCCACAAAGCCAGTTGACTAAATCGAGGAACGGCTACAGGACGATCATTTGCCGAAAGTGATGCGAGTGCAATTACTCCACCAACCCACAGTGAGAGCGCAATTACGTGAATTACAAGAGAGCCAATAACTAGTGAGTGTGAACCGCTTGATGCGGAATGACTTTCAAAAACCGGTGCAACTAAACCTGCAATTGAAAGCGCCATCAAAATTATGAGAGATTCAATCTTCCGTGCAGAAAAAGAAAAAATCAGAACTACAACCGCCATTATCGCCTGGAAGGCTAAATACTTTCCAAGAGATATCTGCGTTATGAAAGAACGAATAACTGTTACATCAAAGGCATCTGAAAGAGTTGTCCCCAAAATTTGAGCCAAGGTAAAGATAATCGTTCCAAAGGCACCAGCAACCCACAACACTGCACTTATCCGCAAAAGACTTCGAAGCTTTTCCCCCGATGTTGTTAAAAACCCATTTTTATTGATGAGAAGAAATGCCATTGCGAGCAATGCACCGACAGTGGCAAACCCACCTAACAAGTTTAGAAACTTAAAAGCGGTTGTTAATGAGTTCATCGGTTAATAAATAATTTACGTGCATATAGAGACAATCCGATTGTCACACCAACTGCAAGCACTAAGAGTAGTACGATAAAAATATTTGTTCCCCAACTGCTGCTTGCAGGAGTCTGAGATTGAGTTGGCTCAGGAGTTGGTGTTTCAGGAGCGATTGTATTGGGTGCCTGATACTTGAAACGGTAGCTTCCTTCCAAAGGTGCATCAGCTTCGGCAAATAAGAAATAAGTGACTGTATAAAAACCAGATTCTGTTAATGGCATTAATCCGACAGTTACGCTTACATCGTTAACCGTAATGGTTCCATCATCAACCCGAACACCTTTTGGATCTGTGACTGAAATTTCATTGGCATCTGGAAGTAAAGGCAGTTGTCCTGTAACTGTGACACTTGTCGGAGAAACAGACAATGTAGTTCCGCTCATTGGCGAAGTACTCACTAGTGAGTTTGCGAATGTCGCTGTTGTTCCCAATAATGTAAATAGAAGTACTAATGCGCTACGGGCTGCGAACTTGATCACATCTGCCTTTCCAGAGGCGCTAGGAAAGTGCCTCAATTCGCGCCAATCTTCTCATCTCTTTAGACTAAGCACATAGCCCCAATGGCAGATTAAGCCTGTGGGATTTTTGGCCAGAAGTGGAGTCGTGGTGCCTACATATCAATATGCATGTACCTCATGTGATCACCAGTTTGAAGCGATTCAATCCTTCTCAGATGACTCTCTGACTATCTGTCCTGAGTGCAAGGGAGAGATCCGAAAGGTGTACACAGCAGTTGGTGTCGTATTCAAAGGATCAGGGTTTTATAAAACAGATTCAGTAAAAAAAGCGGCAACCAATACTGAGTCAGTTAAGAGCACGCCTGCGCCAGTGTCAGCGCCTAAGGCTGATTAACCTTCGTGATGCGGTGGACGATCTGATTCCAACTCTTCTTCACGTTTAGCTTGTTCAGATGCAGCATCCAGATCAATTTCATCGGAGGTTACCTTTGGAAATAGATCACTCATGAAATTAAGTGTACTACCGCTAGAAAACCTTTCACTACTAAGAAAAGAGATGTAAATGTTTGAGAAGTTGGGTCACTTCATCTTTAAGCGTCGCAAGAGCGCTGTGATTCTCTTTATTGTCGGAATATTGGTTGCAGGTGGTGTCGGCTCATTAACCTTTAGTCGTCTTGATTCAGGTGGATACAGCGATCCAAATAGCGACTCTTATAAGGTCTACGAGTATCTGACAGAAGAGTTGAAGCTTTCAGACCCAGCGGTGGTAATTATTGTTGATTCAGGTTCTACCGATGTCACAGATCCTGCAATAGTCCAAAAGGGTATTGCGCTAGAAAAAAAGATTGCACAAGAAGAAGGAGTCACAAGAGTTCTTTCTTATTGGAGCAGCGGTGGTGAAGCAACTTTAAAATCTAGTGATGGAAAAGCGGCATACATACTGGTATATGGGGATGGAGAAGCATTTAGTGCCAAGAGCCAAGAGCTCGGAAAGAGAATGCAGAAAAAGTACGATGGGCCTTATGAAGGTCTGACCTTGTATGCGGGTGGAGTTGCAGTAGTTGGACACGCGATCACAGAAAAAATCTCTGATGATCTAAAGATTGCAGAACTTATCTCGATTCCATTGACCTTTATCTTGCTAGTAATTGTATTTGGAGCTTTGGCGGCTTCAGCGATGCCGTTGATCGTGGGAGTAGCAGCGATTCTAGGCGCATTCTTTATTCTCTATCTATTTACCTTATTTACCAACGTCAGTATTTACGCACTTAACCTAACGACAGGTATGGGCCTTGGCTTAGGTATTGATTACGCCCTACTGATTGTGAATAGATTCCGCGAAGAGCTACACCATGGAAAGAGTGTGGAAGATTCAATTGTGGCAACCATGGCAAGTGCGGGTAAGACCGTCTTTTACTCCGGTATGACTGTTTTGGTTACCTTGCTCTCTCTTACCTTCTTTCCTCTGCCATTTTTACAATCATTTGGTTACGCAGGAGTTTCAGTAGTTGCACTTGCTGTAATCGGTGCCCTCTTTGGATTACCGCCAATCTTGGCTCTTCTTGGTGATCGCATCGATAAGGGTGTTGTTCGCAAATCTGCAATCACTCCAAAGGAGGATGGACGTTGGGCACGGACCGCTCGTTTAGTTATGAGGCGTCCTGTTTCAGCGGTTGTTTTGTCACTTGTCATTCTTGGAATCATGGCAGCGCCAATTACAAGTATTAAGTTTTCTCAGGGCGACTCTCGAATCTTGCCGGCAGATAACAGAGCCGCTGTTGCAACTGCGCTTCAATCTGAACGTTTTCCTGGGCAAACAGGAACTCCAATTGAAATCATCATCATCGATGGTGCTAACAAGAGCGATGAGATCAATGCATATGCCGCAAAGCTTGGGCAGGTTTCAGGGATCGTTGCCGTTCTTCCACCAACAACTGTTGGCAATGATGTTCGATTGATTGCTTACCAAAAGATGTTGCCGCGTACCCCTGAATCGCAGGAGCTGATTCACAATGTTCGCACCGTTGCTTCACCCGAAGGAACTTTGGTGGGTGGAGTTGCAGCTGATTACACAGATTCTCAAGATGGAATTGCACGAACCTTGCCTTGGGCACTTACTTGGATTGTGCTCAGCGTTCTGGTGCTGATCTTCATCTTTACCGGGTCAATCATCTTGCCAATTAAGGCTGTAATTCTTAACTTCCTCTCACTTGGCGCAACCATGGGTGTCCTGACCTGGGTATTTATTGGCGGCAACCTTCAATGGTTAGTTGGCTCCTTTACAGCTACTGGAACCCTCGATACATCTATTGTCATATTGATTGCAGTTGTTGTCTTTGGTCTTTCTATGGACTACGAGCTCTTCCTGTTATCTCGTATTCGCGAGGAACACCTAGCTGGTAAATCAAATGTTGAATCGGTAGCTATTGGCCTCCAACGCTCTGCACGTATCATCACAGCAGCAGCGGTTTTGTTAGCGGTCGTATTCGCAGCCTTTGTTACCAGCGGTGTCACATCTATTAAAACGATGGGATTTGGAGTCGCCCTAGCGGTAATTTTGGATGCAACCATTGTTCGTGGTCTCTTAGTCCCAGCCTTAATGCGACTATTTGGTGAAAACAACTGGTGGGCACCAAAGTGGATGCAGCGATTTACCTTGCGCCACTAATCTCGCGTACCCTTAGCCCATGGATCTCATCGCTTCCCTGCAATGCTCAGATCAGCCAGGCATCGTTCATGCGATGACATCGGCGGTACTTGCCTGCGGCGGAAACATTATTGAAAATCAACAGTTCACAGATCCGACAACCAATCAATTTGTTATGCGCACCCGCTTTGAAGCTTCTCAGGGGTTGGAAGGTGCGCGTAAGAGTTTGAATGATGGACTTTCAAAGTTCAACCCCTTATTACACATTCGACCTACTGCACAAAAGCCACGTGCATTGGTGATGGTCACGACAGAAAGCCACTGCTTGCGCGATCTCTTGTACCTTGAAGAGTTAGGTGAACTCAATATTGAGATTCCTTTAGTTGTTTCAAATCGAGAGGATCTGCGAAACTTAGTTGAATCACATGGAGTCAAATTTCTCTTCTTGCCGGTAACTGCAGAAACAAAGGCATCCCAAGAGGCTGAGATCCTGAAGCAGATCGAAGAGCTAAAGATTGATTTTGTGGTTTTAGCCCGTTATATGCAGATACTTTCTACAGATTTCTGTAACACAATGCCTGGCAGAATTATCAACATTCATCACTCATTCTTACCCGGCTTTAAGGGCGCAAAGCCGTATCACCAGGCACATGAGCGTGGTGTAAAAATCATTGGCGCATCAGCGCACTTTGTGACAAGTGATTTAGATGAAGGACCAATCATTGAACAGGATGTTGCACATGTAACTCATAACGCTTCTGCCGAAGAGTTAATTGCAATTGGTCGCGATATCGAACGTAGGGTTTTAGCAAAAGCGGTTAAGTTGTACGCAGATGACAAGATATTCATTGTCGGCAAGCGAACAGTTGTTTTTTCATAAAAAGAGTGTCCCCGGCGGGAGTTGAACCTGCGACCTACCGCTTAGGAGGCGGTTGCTCTATCCACTGAGCTACGGGGACCTATCGTTGTAAATTACTTCATAACAATGCCCAATCTTGTCATGAAAAAGAAGATGCCTTGTCATGATTAAAGTGAGCGGGTAGACTCCCCAATCTAAGGAAAAGGAAGTTATTCCCTCATGAGAGGCCAACAATGAAGGCGCTAGTAATAGGCGCGGGCGGAGTTGGCAGAGCTATTGTCAATATCGCATCACGTAAATCATTTATTTCTCAAATGGTTGTCGCTGATCGAACTCTGTCACGCGCGGAAGAAGCAGTTACCCGAGTCAAAGATTCACGATTCTCAGCAGCGGAGGTGAACGCCGCCGAACTGGAGGACATCCGTGCGTTGATTCGCAAGGTAAAGCCTGATGTCGTTGTCAACGCCGTTGATCCACGTTTTGTTATGCCAATTTTCTTGGCCTGCGAAATTGAAAATACCAATTACATCGATATGGCGATGTCACTTTCACGGCCTCACCCTCATTATCCAAACACTGAAACCGGCGTAAAGCTCGGTGATGAGCAGTTTGCACGTGACTGGAACTGGGGAGAGCGACAGATTTATGCTCTCGTTGGTATGGGTATCGAGCCAGGAATGAGCGATGTCTTTGCGCGTTATGCAGAGGACAACCTCTTCAGTCGCATCGATTCGATTACAATTTTTGATGGTTCAAACTTAACCGTTGAGGGCTACGACTTTGCTCCATCATTTTCAATTTGGACAACAATCGAAGAGTGCCTCAATCCCCCACTAGTTTGGGAAGATGGCCGTGGTTGGTACACAACTGAACCATTTAGCGAGATCGAAGTATTTGATTTCCCTGAAGGAATTGGTCCTGTTGAGTGCGTAAACGTTGAGCATGAAGAGGTTGTACTGATTCCACAGAAGGTGGATGCTAAAAAGGTTAACTTTAAGTACGGACTTGGCGCACAGTTCATTACAACTTTGAAGACAATTCATATGTTGGGAATGGATCGCAAAGACCATGTGGATGTTCAAGGTGTTCAGGTTTCACCTCGTGATCTGCTTGCTGCAGCTTTGCCTGATCCTGCAACACTTGGTTCACGCATGAAGGGCAAAACTTGTGCGGGTGCACTTGTTAAGGGGCTTAATAAAGAAGGTAAGCCTTACGCTTGTTACATGTATAACGTGGTTGATAATGAGTGGTCGATGGCTGAATATGGCGATCAAGCCGTTGTTTGGCAGACCGCAGTCAATCCAGTTATTGCGATGGAGTTGATTCATAAGGGAGTTTGGAAGCCAGAAGGTGTTGTTGGGCCAGAGTGGTTTGATGCAAAGCCATTCTTGGATTTGCTTCCTTCCTATGGAACAGAGTGGAAGGTACGTGAAGAAGATCCATCAGGAATCATTGTTTGATTAAATGAAAAGTACATTCGATGTCGTGGTGATCGGATCAGGTTTTGGTGGTTCGGTCTCCGCGCTTCGATTGCGCGAAAAGGGATATTCAGTAGCTGTACTTGAAGCAGGGCGTCGTTTTGAGGATAAGGATTTTCCCAAGACTTCCTGGCGCTTAAACAAATTTCTCTTCGCTCCAAAACTTGGTTTGTACGGAATCCAACGAATTCATGTTCTGCCAGATGTTTTGATTTTAAGTGGTGCCGGCGTTGGTGGTGGATCTCTGGTTTACGCAAACACCTTGTATCAGCCTGGTGATGATTACTTCAATGATAAACAGTGGGCTGCAATTACCAATTGGAAGAAGGAGCTTGAGCCTTGGTTTGATCAAGCTCGGCGGATGTTGGGTGTAACTGAGAACCCTTACTTTTCAAATAGTGATCAGGCGATGAAGGATGTCGCCATTGAAATGGGGGTTGGCCATACCTTTCAAATGGCACCACTTGGAGTTTTCTTTGGCGAAGGAAAGGGAATAGTCGCTAAAGATCCATTCTTTGGTGGTGTTGGCCCAGATCGAAATGGTTGTCAGCAATGTGGCTCATGTATGACTGGCTGTCAATTCAACGCGAAAAATACTTTGCCAAAAAATTACTTAGGGCTTGCCGAATCTGCAGGTGCGCAAGTTTTTCCAATGACAACAGCAACCAAAGTTCAGCAGCTTGAGGATGGGCGTTGGAAGATCACAACAACCAAGACAAATGATCCATTTGGTTCACGAGGAAAAACATTCTTTGCCAATGATGTAATCGTTGCTGCCGGAACTTATAACACTCAAAAACTGCTACATAAGATGAAGGGCTCTGGAGTTTTGCCTCTAATGTCAGATCGATTAGGTGATCTTTCACGAACAAATAGCGAAGCGCTCACCGGAGCGATGATGAAAAATTCAGATATTGATTTCAGTCAAGGAAGTGCAATCACATCCTCATTCTTTCCAGATGAGCACACCCATATTGAACCTGTTCGATATGGCAAGGGCAGCAACCTCATGGGATTGCTCCAAACGATTATGACCGATGGTTACTCATCAAAGGTACGCCGGAAGCAATGGTGGAAAGCATTCATCGCAAATCCCTATCTCTTAAAGAAAATTCTCGATGTTCGTAAATGGAGTGAGCGCACAGTAATCGCATTGACCATGCAAAATGTTGATTCATTTATCTCAGTTAAGCCAAAACGCAGCTGGTTTGGTTGGCATTTAACTTCTACCAATGACTCAGAGCATCCCAACGCGACTTACATCCCAGCTGCAAATGAAGTGGTTCGTCGCATCGCAGAAAAACATGGCGGCATCGCAGGTGGGCACGTTGGCGATTTAATCGATGCCCCCTTCACCGCACACTTTGTCGGCGGCTGCGTAATTGGCGCGGATGTATCGCGCGGAGTTGTAGATCCTTACCATCGAGTCTGGAACTATCCATCGCTTCATATAGTTGATGGCTCAACAATTACCGCAAACCTTGGAGTTAATCCATCTCTTACAATTACCGCACAAGCAGAGCGTGCACTTTCATTGTGGCCAAATAAGGGTGAGAGTGATCCCCGTCCGACACAAGGCCAGAGTTACCAAATGCTCACACCTGTCGCACCACACTCACCATTTGTACCCAAGGGTGCAGTTGGTGAATTAATAATCAGTTAGGAGAAGACATGGTTTCATGGGCGCTAGTTACTGGTGCAACCTCAGGGATTGGTGAGAGCTTCACTCGTCTTTTAGCATCACACAAGTACAACATTGTGTTGGTAGCGCGTGACCTGCCTCGTCTGCAGGAACGCGCACAGGGCCTGGAAGAAAAGTTTGGGGTTAAGACCTATGTGATTCAGGCAGATCTTGCAACTGATGAGGGTTGCTCGAAGGTTGAAAATTACATTCTTGAAAATCAAATCGATGTGCTGATTAATAACGCAGGGTTTGGAACAAGTAAAGCCTTCACAATGTCGACTTTAGAGATTGAACAGCAACTATTAGATGTACTAGTTCGAACACCAATGCGACTCATGCATGTTGCGCTTCCATTGATGAAGCAGCGGAATAAGGGGGTGATCATCAACGTTTCATCTGTTGCTGGATACATCGCTGGTGGTACCTATAGCGCTTCAAAGTCATACCTGACAGTTTTATCTGAGTCATTGCACACTGAGCTTGCGCCAACCGGTGTAAAGATCAGCGCTCTGTGCCCAGGATTTACACGTACTGAGTTTCATCAGCGTGGAAAGATGTCCATGAAGGGGCTTCCGAATTTTCTGTGGCTAAATTCTGATCGATTGGTAGAACAGTCATGGAGCGATGCCCTCAAGGGTAAAGCGGTGAGTGTTCCAGGATGGCAATACAAGCTGCTCATCTTCATCGTGCAGACGGTGCCACGTTCAATTGTGCGAAAGGTTGGTATGAATGTGAGGTCTAAGCAGAGGAGGTAATCGTTATATCTGCCAGACTCTCGGCGGGTTTTCAGCCTTCTTTAAGTACCCCATCGATAGTATTACCTCATTACTACGGAAGGCAGAGAAATGTTTCGTAAGATCGCATCACTTTCAGTAGCACTTGTAGTCGCCGGTGGCGTAATGATCGCAGTACCTGCAGATGCAGCTACCAAAATTTCCAATGGAGTCAAGTGCAAGAAGTCAGGTCAAACAACTAAGACAAGCGGCGGAACTTACCGTTGCGCTAAGAATCCATTAGTTAAGAGCAAGAAATTAACCTGGCTATCTATGGATTGTTTGGCAGCTGCAAATGATGCGGTCGCAGCAAAGAATGCATCGGTAAAGACAAACGCTGATTTCGTGGCACAACTTCCCGTAATTGAACTTGGAATCACAACTGAGACAGCGAACAAGGCCGAGATTCAAGCAAAACTTGATGAGGCCGATAAGCGTTTAGTTGCAGCACAAGCAAAGTTAGCCGCTGCAACGACAGAGGCTGATAAAAAGATTTTGACAACCGCTGTTGGGTCATGGACCTCTGCCACACGTGCCTATACCAGCAAGATTCGCAACATTGATGTCACAATTAAAAAGTTGGAGGCGGCAAAGCTTGCTGCAACTAATAAACCTGCAGAGCTTGCAGCAAATGTTGCTGACTCACGGGCCAGCGCAAAGCTGATCTGCACCAAGGGCTTCTAACCCTTTCAATCCTGTAAAAAACCCGCTGCCAGACAGGTAGCGGGTTTTTTGCATCTATGGGAACCCCTATCCCAAAGAGGTGGATCTGTTCTTACTCTGTAGTCATGCCTGTCATGCGTTTTGTCGCGCCTGTCTTATTGGTGGTACAGATACCTCTGCACTTCTGGCTCTCAGGGGTATGGAGCGATCTCATCGCCTTTAATAGTGTCGCGATTGCTTCAGTTATGTCGGTGTTAACCGCTCCAAGAATAAATAACAGATGGGCTCAACCACTGACCGCTTGCGCAATCGGTGTTTGGAGTCTCGGCTCGATAATTGTGACCAGTAGCTCCTACCTTAACTTTCCAAACTCCTTTCTAGCTATTTCAGATTCGATGTACCTACTTTTTTACCCGCTTGCCATACTAGGACTACACCTATTGATATCTGCTCAACAAAGGTTAACTGTGCTTGAGGTTGTTGATGCCTCAATCGTTGGCTTGGGGTTAAGCACCTTAGGAGCAGCCTTTGCTCTACAACCTGTACTTCCATACTTTGATGGAGATCTCAATCAATCCTTTCTTGCAACCATTTACCCCGTTGCCGATTTAGTCTTACTCTGCTTCATCATTGCAACCTTTGTAATGCAGGGTTTTTCACAACGCGGCTTACTGCTATCTCTTGGAGTTGTTATCTATGCGATAACAGATTTAATCTTCTTGTGGCACAACCTCAATATGAGTTACACCTTTGGATCATTGATTGATTACGGCTGGTTACTATCCTTTGTTGTAATTGCAGAAAGTACCTGGCGCTCTGGTACAGATAACAGAAGTAAAAATGGGATAAGCCCTGTATTAATCACTATCTCTGTTTTTTTGAGCGCTACCTTGTTGGCACTTCTTGCTATTGCACCTGATAACTTTCCTCACTTCATTTTGCTTCCGGCAATCGGAACCCTTGCACTTGCCTTTATCAGAATGAGTATCGCTCTTAATCAGGCAAGAAACATTGGTCATGAGAGAATTTTGGCCAGAACAGATGAGTTAACTATGTTGCCCAATCGCAGACGTTTGATCTCTGAAATCCAAAGCTATGCCACCCGTAATGGATCCCTATTACTGATGGATTTAGATGGCTTTAAGCCGGTCAATGACAGCTTCGGTCACGAGGTTGGCGACAAGGTTTTACAATTAGTTGCACAACGATTTAGCCGTGCCTTACCTAGTGGTGCCCTACTTGCTCGCTTGGGTGGTGATGAGTTTGGAGTCTTGGTAGATGGTTCACACGAACTCGTTTTGGAGATCGCTTTAGCGTTACGGGCCACACTCTCTTATCCATTTATTATCGATGGTCATGAAATAAGTATTGGAGTCAGTATTGGAATTGCCAACAATGATGGTGCAGATGATCTCTTGCTACGTGCAGATAATGCGATGTATGCGGCTAAGCGCCAGGCATTGGGGGTTTGTCAGCTTTAATCTCTTGTAATCGTGTAAGGGCTTCAAGCCGTTCAACTGCATGATCAACAACCCGCTCTGGATATCCCTTGCTATATCCATCTAGGAATAACCAAGGCTCGTGGATTTCTGAGGCTGACAGATGGGCAAGCTCTGGAACATATCTGCGAATGTAATCCCCATTTTCATCAAACCGGCGACCTTGTTCAATTGGATTAAATACCCGGTAATAAGGTGATGCATCGGTACCTGTTCCCGCCGTCCACTGCCAGCCATGAGCATTAGATGCAACATCGTAATCAACTAAGTGCTCTGCAAAGAAACGCTCACCCAGCTGCCACTCTAAATGCAGATCCTTCACCAAGAATGAGGCAACAACCATACGGGTTCTGTTGTGCATCCATCCTTCAAGCAATAGTTGGCGAATTGCAGCATCTACAAATGGATACCCAGTCTTGCCTTCACACCAGGCCTTAAACTGCTTTCCGGGTTTGTCATAACGCATCTGAGCAAACTTAGGTACATAATATTCAACATCGGTCATGGGATTGTTAAACAAGACATCGGCGTAAAACTCTCGCCATGCAATCTCTTTTCTAAAGGTGTCATGTGCTTTGCTCTCACCTAAATCTACAAGCAGGGTGCGAGGATGAATCTCGCCAAACTTGAGATAGGAACTCATCTTTGAGGTTCCATCGATCGCTGCAAGGTTTCGATTTTCATCGTATGAGTCCAAGCCATTTTTACTGAACTCTTTAAACCGCTTTAGCGCGGCTGCTTCGCCAGCTTCAATAACCTTGACCCCTTCAGGCATTGGAAAATCTGGAAAAGCACGGTACTCAGAGATTGGTTCTACACATGTGAATTTCTTCGGCGTAATAGCTGGCGCTCTCCAACCATGTGTTCTCCATCCTTTGTAAAAAGGTGTGTACACCTTGTAAGGGGTTGCATCAGATGGTTTCAAAACCCGACCTGGAGCAACTGCATATGGGCTGCCCGTTCTGATCAATGTGATTCCTGCAGCTTCAACCCGTGCATCACGTGCAGCACCATATCTTTCATACTCTGCCGAGATGTGAACCTGTTCCACCCCATACCTTTTAATCAAAGCAGAAAGTACTTCGACTTGATCACCTTCGATAATATGTAGTTTGTTACCCAGAGATTCATCTAACTGACGAAGTGATTGGCCCATATATGCCAACAACTTTGCACCAGCCTCTTTTATCTGTTGCTTATCCAGAATAAAGAGAGGAATTATCTGATCAGATGATTCAATTGCAGCTAACAAAGCTGGATGATCATTAATTCGAAGGTCGCGACGAAACCAGATAATTGATGTTTTCGGCGTCGACATGGGATGATTAAATCACCATGCACGAGATTAAGCGCTACCAAATCCGAGGAGTTCCGGGCGAGGTTGTGCGTACCCGCTTTGGGGATCGAACCGTTGATTACTGGACACCTCGAGGCGGAAGTGAGCACCTGCTCATCGCACATGATGGGCAAAATATCTTTGATGGCACCACTAGCACCCATCGAGGTCAGACATGGAAGCTTGCACAGTCTGCAATCCAAGTCGCCCACGAGGCGGGAGTAAAGCCTCCAACAATTATTGCCGTTTGGCACAGCTCAACTAAAGAAAATCCGTGGGGACGAGCAAAGGATCTAGCGCCAGAGAAATTCTTTTCAGCTGATGCTTATGTAGATCCGCGCTGGGCGATTAAGGATTCAACAGTTGCTTTACATTCAGATTCCTATCTGCATCAAATCTTTGAAGAGATAGTGCCCACTATTTATGGTGAGCACTCCCCTGAAAAAACAGCTGTTATTGGCTCAAGTATGGGCGGATTAGCAACCTTGTACGCAACGATTCAACATCCAGATAAGTTCACAACAGCACTCGCTTTGTCTCCACATTGGGTAATAAGTGATGAGAACTTTGCGCGATCAATGGTTGAAGCCTTACCACTGAGTCACAAAGTTTGGATGAGTCGTGGCGATAAAGGGTTGGATAAAGAGTATGTATCACTACAAAACTATGTAGACAGATTAATGCGGAGCCGTGGATTTACTCATAATTATGAAAGTAAGGTCTATAGGCGAAGCGGTCACAATGAAAGATCGTGGGCAAAGTACTTACAGGATCCATTACGATTTTGGCTTAAAGGGTAACTACCCAAACCCCCTGGGTTGCCTCCTTTGATTTAATCGAGAATTTGCTGCCAGTTACAGTTTGACCAAAAAGAACTTGTGTAACCTGCAGACCAAACTCTGATAAATCAATCTTTACATTTACACCCTTACGTGAGACAAAAATCAAAACCGATTGCTTTTCGGATTCACGTAGATAGAGAATGAAATCCTTTTCTGCGGCCAACCAACGCAAACCACCATTGATTAACCCATCATTACCTTTGCGAATAGAGATGAGTTGTCGGACATCACCCATAAAGGTGTGATCCCACTGCGAGCGATCCTCCCAATTGATTGTGCGGCGGCCATCCTCTCCCCATGAACCTTCTAGACCTATTTCATCGCCGGCAAAGATTGAAGGGACTCCGGGGTAGGTAAGGACCATTGTCATTGCAGATAGATGGGAGGCGACATCGCCCTTAACAACTGTGCGAAAGCGAGCGGTGTCATGACTATCGAGCAGCACCATACTTGCGGTAACACTTCTCCAGGGAACAGATGCATTGAACTGTTTCATGCTGTTAATCAACTGCTGACCTGAAATCTGTGGCATTGCAAAGGGCAGGCCTTGAAAGCCACCACCAATTTCGGAGTTTCGATTGAGCCAGTTCCATACAGGGCGCATAAAACCTTGATAATTCATCGCTCCGTGCCAACCAAGACCGTTGAGATCACTTGCTACAAAATCACCATTTTCTGCAACTAACCATGCATCTGGATTGGTCTCATCCATCGCCTGACGAATCCCATGCATAACATCATCATGTAAATCATCTGCGCCAAGTCGCCCTGTCATATTTCCAACATCGATGCGCCAACCAGACATTCCAAATGGTGGTGAGATCCACTTGCGAACAATTGAGTTCTTACCTTTATACATCTCATTTTTAAGCGCTGCAGAGTTAAAGTTGAGCTTTGGTAGTGATGCCAACCCCCACCACCCTACATATCCATGTTTAACACTCTTGTCCCAGTAAAAGTAAGTTCTCTCCTTTGCGCTCTTACTCTTCTTCGCCTCTGCTAACCATGGATGACCCGCACCACAATGATTTGAGGTTAAATCCCCCATAATTCGAATTCCATACCTGTTTGCCTTTTTAACCAAGGAAAAGAGCGCCGTGTTACCACCAAGGATTGGATCTACCTCGGTAAAGCTGCTGGCGTCATATCGATGATTAGATCGGGATGGAAAAAATGGAGTGAAGTAGATTCCGGTTACACCTAAATCACGAATATGGTCGAGATGTTCTTCGACTCCGATAATGTCACCACCGTAAAGTTCACTGCTCGTAAACTCGCTGCGACCTCGAGGTAGCTCATTCCAATCACGTGGATGAGCCCAATCTGGAACCGCATAAGTATGTGCTGACTTGGCAAAACGATCTGGAAAGATTTGATAAAAGATGGAGGACTTAATCCATTCGGGATTTGCTGGTACCGCAACTATTTGGAAATCATTATTGGTATGAACATCATGATCGCTCAGGCCAAAGGCGTTGAGCCAGTCATATCGATCCCTAGAAACAAAGACAAAGCGGTACAAGGTATGGGTATTAACAATTGGTATCTCTACCTGATACCAATCCTCTGTATGGCCCTTAGAGGCTAAAGCCAGCTCATAGCTGCGTGGTTCGCCATCTTCGTAGATACGAATAAAGCTTTTTTCAAAGGTGTAAGAGTGCGGAACACGGACCTTTAACACAACCCTTTGCCCAATAGTGGGTGCGCTATTGCTTACATATAGTTCGCTGCCATCATGGTGCGGGGATAACAACACTGGTGCTTGGTAGCTCATACTTTGCTCCCTTCGAGTTCTTTACCTCCGCCTTGATCTGAATCTTTGTACCCTCGTAATCTAAGGGATCTACAAATACCGTGTACGGAGAGTTAGTGTCGGTTCCAAGAGAACTCCATGGTTGGTCGGTAGATGTACGAACATAGAAGGTAACCTGTGCCAAATCCTTGGTTGTAACCGAGGCCTTAGTCTCGTAATAGCCGGTCAAGAAATCTAACTTGGATGAGATTTTGCCAACCTTTACCTCTGTCTTATCAATCCTTTGATTTGCTTTGATTACAACTGTTGATAGCGCTGGAACTGTAATGGTGACCTTCTCTGCTGCAGTCTTAATCGATGTCTTTCCCATCAGCAACTTCCAACCGCCCTTAGATGTTGCGGTGGGAATCGTAGCTTTGATCGCTTTGGTTGAGTTGTTAAAGGCAACAAGATATTCACGAGCTTCAGAATCATCCTTTTTGGAGACAGCAAGCAAATAATTCTTGGCGTAGCGGATCTGCATCGATGAGTTAGCTAACCCTGGATGTGATGCTCGTAACTTAGCCAACGCCTTTAAATGATTGGCGATCGGATGCTTATCGGTAATATCAAAGGAGTTACCTGTTCCAATTGGAGAAGAGCCGATTCTCTTCTCTGTCTTCCATATATTCACCTTTGTTGAAAACATATCCTGACGTGCCAATTGGTCACTACCTGAGTTAGTTCCTGTCATTCCGACTTCATCACCGTAGTAAACAGATGGAATTCCTCTAGTCAGATACATCAGCGAGTGACCCAATAAGGTGCGCGGTAATAGCTCAGCTGCAGGATTTATACGTTTAGATTCAATGATCTTTCCAGCACGACCCATATCGTGATTGCCAAGAAAGGTGACCATATTGGATGCGTTAGTGGTGGCGGTTATGTACAAATCATCATAACTAAATAGATTTTCAACTGTAGCGGCATCTGAGTATCCAGATGCAAACTCCACCGCTGATCGCTGAAATGGAAAGTCAAGAACTGTTTGAATCTTATTTCGTCGGATGTAGTTCATTAAATTAATTGGATTTACATCCCAGACCTCACCAAAAATTGTGAAGTTATCAATTCCAACTGATTGTGCCGCTGCATTAATTTGAGGGGACCAATTCTTAAAAAAATTGTCATCTACATGCCGGGCGGTGTCGACTCGAAAGCCAGAGAAACCATAATCCTTAATCCACTGACCAAAGACATCAGCCCATCCGTTGTACACAACTGGTTTTTCAGTTGCTACATCATCTAAACCATAAAAGTCACCTAGTTGCGAACATGAACCCTCACCCCAGCAATTACTGATGTCTCCTACGTTGTGATAATTACTCAGATCATTGAGCCAGACTGGATTCTTAGCGTTTACCAGATCCGCTGGGATAAATGCATCCTTTTCCTTGTACTGAATAACATCGCCTGTGTGGTTTGTAACAACATCTAAGATCAATTTGAGGCCCAACTTCTTTGCGCACTCTGAGAATTCGATCAAATCAGCTTTGGTACCTAAATGGGGATCTACATTGAGAAAATCAACCCCCCAGTAGCCGTGATATCCCGCGCCATTGGGGGTTGGCTTTTGTTGAACAACTAAGGGTGTAACCCAAACCGCGGTAAATCCAAGTTTCTTGATTCGAGCTAAGCCATTGTCCCCGGCAGAGCAGGTGCCTGTTAAACCTTTGAGATCCCCACCATGAAAAAAGGCGGTATCTGTTGGGTCATATCCTGCAAATCTGTCATTGCTGGTATCACCATTGAGATAACGGTCGGGAAAAACAAAGTAAATCAAATCCTTTGCTAGCCCTACCTGATCATTAGGTACAACAGGTGTTGCCGCTACCGATGAAGTAGCCAACACGATGCTTGCAATTACCGCGGTTATAAGGCGGAGTTTTTTATTGAGCATTAGCCCTTGACCGAACCTGCTGTTAATCCACTAACGATGTACTTTTGTAAGGACAGGAAGATAATTACGATCGGAATTGAAGCAAGGATAGATCCTGCGGCAAATGGTCCCCAGTTTTGTGAGTACTGACCACCAATGAACTGTTGTAGACCGACCGCAACGGTTCTGCTTTCCATATCGACCAAGAACAAGCGAGCAAGAATAAACTCATTAAATGTTCCGATAAAGCTTAGTAGGGCAACAACGGCTAATACTGGTGCAGCAAGTGGAACAAAGATCAGCCAGAAAGTTTGTACCTCTGATGCTCCATCAATCTTTGCCGCCTCATCTAACTCTGATGGAATTGAATCCACAAACCCTTTGAGCAACCAGATGTTTACGCCCATCGCGCCACCAAGGTAAACCAACAAGAGTCCGGGTTGTGTACCCAAACCAATTTCAGGGGCAAATTTGTAAACCCGCTCCATGATGACGTAGACGGCGGAGATTGCCAGAATCGCTGGGAACATCTGCACAAGCAGTAAGAGTTGAATTCCCAGCTTGCGACCTTTGAATCTCAGGCGGCTAAAGGCAAAGGCTGATGCAGATCCAATCACTACCGAAATAACCGCAACTGAGCCTGCGATAAGAAGTGAGTTCTTCACCCAAATAAGGTAAGGAATAGCTGGATCGTTAAAGAGTTTGTTGTAGTTTGCAAATGAAATTTCTTGAGGAATAAACGAGCTGAGCTGCAAGCTTCCGGATGAGCTAAAAGATGAAATAATCACTAAATACAAGGGAAATAAGGCAAAGAGGCAGATTGCAATGCCTACAAGGTGTCGCCACAGATCCTGCTTCAGCCACTTATTCATGCAAAGCTCTCCAATACTTTTGACTTTTTCAAGCTGTACAGTGAAATTGAAGCTACGAGAATGAAGATGATCAGCGAGATAGCACTAGCTAATCCTAGATCTTGAGTACCAGAACCAAAAGCGATCTTGTAGGTGTAGCTAATCAAAATATCTGTGGCACCAGCAATCTCACCATCAAGCTCATTTCGAGGACCACCGCCGGTGAGCAAGAAGATCAAGTTAAAGTTATTGAAGTTAAATGCAAAGGATGCAATAAGTAGCGGTGAGAGAATCTGAAGC
Source organism: Actinobacteria bacterium BACL15 MAG-120619-bin91 (assembly GCA_001438925.1). Taxonomy (GTDB): domain Bacteria; phylum Actinomycetota; class Actinomycetes; order Nanopelagicales; family Nanopelagicaceae; genus Planktophila. Next base: position 20,137 of record LIAM01000001.1, read on the forward strand.
AACAATGGCAATGTGATCTTTCGGAAGATCTGCCGTGGATTTGCTCCATCAATTGCAGCTGCCTCCATCAATTCGCTAGGTATTGCTTGTAAAGATCCGCTCGAGATTAAGTAGAAGTATGGGAAGCCCAGCCACAAGTTGACTAAGATAACTGCAACACGTGCAAAGTTAGGATCGGAAAACCAGGCGATATCGGTGCCGAGTAAGGCGTTAATGGCACCAAACTCGGTATTAAACATTCCGCCCCAAATCAAAATACTCATTACACTTGGCATCGCATATGGCAATACCAAAATTGACCGATAGATACGTCGACCACGAATAGCTTTGTTAAGTGCTAGGGCAAGCAAAAGTCCTAATGCAAAGGTAGTTAATACCGTTAACAGTGCGAAAACTACCGTCCATATAAATACACGAATGAGCGGTTCTCGAACTCTAGGATCTGTAACAATATTTGAGTAGTTTTCAAACCAAATCGGTGCTCGCCACCCTGGCTCAAGAATTGCACCTTGGTCATCTGCAAGAGCGTAATTACCACGCCCATTGTCGGTATAAACATCGCCGGTCAATAGATTCCTAAATTGATCAGATTCAGGGACAAACTCCAGAACCTGTTGAGAAACCACGCCTGCTTCAAAACCCTCAAGCGCGATAAAGAACTGGTCATCAAATACAAAGCGAGCACCGGTATATATCTTGTCTGCGGAGGCAAACTCGGTTTCATTGAGTGGTATGAAATTTGGAGCCACTATCGCTACGCCATACTCATTGAAAGTTAAGGAAGAGGCTACAAGTGGAGTACGGCCTTCAAGGGTGGAGAGAAAGTACTCAGATGTATTGATATCTGATGCCAAGATAGCTGGCTTTCCATCAACTGTACCTAATTTAATATCAAATGAGAGTCCAGATGGCGCTGGTTCAATTCCGCGCACCTTGATCTGAACAATTGCTTCCTCTTTTGAAATGATGTTTCCGGTTTTGTAGTTGAAGCCAGACATTGCAACGGTGTACAAAATTGGACCGATAACAAAGGCGGTCAGTAAGAGAATGCCAGGTATAAAAAATTTAAGAGGAATAGAGATTTTACTTAAGTAAGTCAGGGCCAATATGGCAACTGAGATAGCTAAGAAAGCTGCGATGACATACTCGCGTTGAGCAAAGGCGCTCTGCGCTAGGAGTAATAAAACCGAAGCCAACAGGGCCACAACAACAACTTTAATTAAGAGGGCAACCTTGCCTCTTATTAAGTAAGTCATGAAGTAGTCCTAACCATGATTGTTATATAAGTGGAAATGAGTGATGCGGGCGGAAATCCGCCCGCATCACCCCTCTAACGCCTTTAACTAGCTTTAATTTGAGAGACTCAAATTAATTAGAGATCGCCCTTGCCACCATCTGTGTTTGCACGCCAGATAGCTGCAAGCTTTGATGCTTCACGAACTGCATCTTTGCCATCAATCAGAACAGCTGTCCAGTAAGCAGGAGCTGAATCCCAGTAGTTTGCGCCACCCTTGTTGCTGTTTAGGAATGCGCCAATCTGTGGAATTCCAGCGAGCGAAGCCGATGAACCGAATCCGCGCTGAGCTGCAGTCACTGTTGAGTCAGCTTGTGCACCCTTTTCAGCAGGTGGACGCTTCTCAATTGCCTGGTAACGAACCTGGCCATCAGTTGATGCGAAGAAGTTAGTGAGAAGAGATTTTGCACCTGACTCAACACCATGCTTTGCAGCAAATGTTGTCAGTAGCGCACCGCTAACAGATCCAAACATCTTTCCGTATGTTCCTTCGCGAACACCTGGAACTGGCATGAGGTTCATTGTGAAACCCTTTGCTACGTAATCTGCCCACTCCCAGTTACCGATAACTGCGTATGGAACTGTTCCTGCAAGGAAGTTGTCCTTGCAACCTGTATCTGTTGCTGGGAAGAAGCCGTTGCTCTTCTTGCCATCCATGAGGTACTTACGAACATTCTTACCAAATGTTGTTGCAGTAAATGAGCGTCCGTACACAATTCCACCACGTGAGTTGAATTTGTATGCATCTGCGCCAAGTGCTGAGAATACTGAGTGAGCTCCCCATGACATTCCGCCACCTGCGATACATAGACCAGCCTTCAAGCCCTTAGATGCCTTGAGAGACTTGTAGTTTGAAACCATCTCACCAAAACTCTTCGGTGCAGATGAAACCAGCTTTGTGTTGTAGATCATTGCAACGTTGTTGATATCTACAGGAACTCCGTACAGCTTGCCCTTGTATGTAAGGTCAACGAACTGTGTTGGGTTGAAGCGAGCCTTTACAGCTGCCGTTAATGTGATTGGCGCAAGCTTTCCGCTCTTAGCACCTGTTGGTACCCAGTCATTTCCGCCAACAACAATATCTGGGCCTGATGCATCAGTTGCCTTATCAAAGGCATCCTTAAGGGCATCAAAGCTTGAGAATGTAACTACCTTCACTGTGTAACCAGAAACCCAGTCACCCTTTGCTGCAATTACCTTTGTAAGGTTTGGCCCACGAGATTCATCTGCCCACACCACGATTTCTGTGGCTGCATTAGCACTTGGTGCTACGAGAGTTGAAACCGCAAGCGCGATCGCTGCAAAAACACCAGCAAATCCATAACGCTTTGTCTTCATATATATCCTCCATGGATGGAATTCGCGCACACGAGGGTATGCGCTGTTGGGGTAATTCCACTCTTTTGGGCGTGAGTAAGCAAACTAAACACCTAGTTTTGTGCGGATTTGGCCGGTCATTTACCCGATTGTTATAAAGGTTGGCGGTTGCATAGCGCCTTGCAGTCCCGCCTGAAAACTCGCCCCGCGCCCCAAAGTGAGGTTCGATAGGGGTATGGCTGAAGAGATCGTTACCCGCGATGAGATCCGTGCGATGCGACGTTCCTATAGTGACGCGGGTTTAGAGACTCTTCCAGAAAATCCTTTTGAAGCTTTTGCAATGTGGTTAAAGGATGCACATAAAAACACTGTGATTGTTGAAGCAAATGCGATGGTGCTTTCAACCGTCACGCAGATTCGCAGATTAATACTCGAACAGTTTTGTTAAAAGATATCTCAGCTGGTGGCTTTACATTCTTTACAAATTATCAGTCGCGTAAAGCACATGGAATTGATTTGAATCCCAATGTTTCATTACTCTTTCCTTGGTATGCAATGGAGCGACAGGTATCGATTAGTGGAGTTGCCGAAAAAGTTTCTGCTCAAGAGTCAGATGATTACTTTGCAACTAGACCATGGGGCTCTCAAATTGGGGCGTGGGCGAGTGCACAATCATCACACTTAGTATCACGTGAAGAGTTGGAGCAACGATTTCAAGGAGCTGCTCAAAAGTGGCCTGAAGGATCGGCCGTCCCACGGCCCCCACATTGGGGTGGCTACCGTGTTACACCTCTGAATATTGAGTTTTGGCAGGGTCGATACTCACGACTGCATGATCGATTGCGCTATGAGAGAAGCACCACTGCCGGTAATTGGGAACTCTCTCGCTACTACCCTTAGTCTTAGCCCATGAGCATCATTATTCCTTCTGAGTTAAAGCCAGTAGATGGCCGCTTTGGTTGCGGTCCTTCAAAGATTCGTCCTGAAGCCTTGGCTTCCCTTTCGGCAAGTGGAAACTCAATTGTGGGAACATCACACCGCCAAAAGCCGGTAAAGAATGTTGTAAAGCGGGTTCGTGAAGGTCTTACCTCTTTATTTAATCTTCCAGAAGGATATGAAGTAGTACTTGGAAATGGTGGCTCAACCGCATTTTGGGATATCGCAACATTTGGATTGATTGAAGAGCGCTCACAACACCTTGTATTTGGCGAGTTTTCATCTAAGTTTGCCGCAGCTTCGAAGGAGGCTCCTTTCTTAGGCGAACCAACGGTTATTAAATCTGAGCCAGGTTCACATCCAGTCGCATCAGCAGAGGCTGGAATCGATGTTTATGCATTAACTCATAATGAGACAAGCACAGGTGTTGCAATGCCAATTCTGCGTCCAGCAGGAACCGATGGCGCACTCGTTCTAGTTGATGCAACATCGGCTGCGGGTGGATTAATGGTGGAGGCAAAGGAGTTTGATACTTATTACTTTGCACCTCAAAAATCCTTTGCCTCTGATGGTGGTCTATGGATTGCGATCATGTCACCGGCTGCTATTGCTCGTGCAGAAAAGATCAAGGCAAGTGGCCGTTGGGTTCCAGCATTTTTTGATCTGGGGATCGCAATTGAGAACTCACGTTTAGACCAGACTTACAACACTCCTGCACTAGTCACCTTGATGCTACTTGCAGAGCAGATCGAATGGATGAACAGCAATGGTGGTCTGTCATTTGCTGCAGGACGAAGCACCAAGTCTTCAGATATTTTGTATTCATGGGCTGAAAAGACAAGTTATACAACTCCATTTGTAACCGATGCAGCAATGCGTTCAAAGGTTGTTGGAACAATCAACTTTGATGATGCAATTGATGCAACCAAGATTGCAGCAGCGCTTCGTGAAAATGGAATTGTTGATACTGAGCCTTACCGCAAGCTAGGCAAGAATCAGCTGCGCATTGGTATGTTCCCAGCGGTTGATCCAAGTGATGTTGAAGCACTTACCAGGTGCATCGATCACGTTGTTGCTGCTCTGTAATGTCTAAGGGCTTTCACCGCGATCGTTTCTTCTGGGTAGTAGCGGTCCAAACCGCGATCGTTAACTTCTATCTAGGTGGCTTCGGGCCAGCACAATCCTTACTGCGTGCAGATCAGGGCACATCACTCACAATTGCTGGATTGCACGGAACTGCAATGGGCGTGGCATCAATCTTTGCTGGCTGGGCCAACCCCCGCATCGCTCATAAGTATGGCCGCAATCGTGCCAGCTGGATCGGTTTAAGCATCTTCATTACAGGTCTTATCCTGTTTGTAATCTCACCTCCGGTGTTCATCACAATTCCTGCCACATTTATTACTGGTTTTGGAACATCTGTTGTCATCAACACCATGCTTACAAAAATGTCCTCGCACTACGGCAAAGCGGCAGAGGTTGCAATTCCGCAGGCCAATGGAATCGCATCAGTTGGCTTTGTCACCGGAACCGCACTTATTGGAACAATTGCGATCGCCTTTCCAAATTTGTGGCGTTTAGGGTTACTTCTTGCCATACCGGTCGCGCTGACACTCTTTTTCCTAGGTCGTGAAAAGGATGCAGAGGAACATGTTCCTGATGAGCATGGACCACAAGGTGGCAGGTTATCCCGCAAATTTTGGATCGCATGGTTTGGTTTTGTCGCGTGTATCTCAAGTGAGTTTGCAACATCATTCTGGGCTGCAGCGCTCCTGAAGGATCGGGTTGGATCGACCGCTGCGATCTCAACCGTTGCAATTGTGGCCCTTGGTACCGGTATGGGAATTGGTCGTTGGTATGGTGGATTGGTATTGAAGCGTTTTGCCCTTGATACTCAACTGCAAGCCATCATTGCCTTACAGTTCTTTGGCTTCTTAGGTTTCTGGTTGTCACACAACATGGTCATTTCTTTACTGTGTCTATTAGTTGTCGGTCTTGGTATCTCAATGCAGTTTGCACTCTCTTCAATCCGCTTAATTGGATTAAGTGATGGCCGTCCAGATTTAGCGATTGGAAGAGCCTCATTTGCAGCAGGTATTGCTATCGCTGGAGCCCCATTTTTACTGGGTCTATTAGGAGATAGCTTTGGAATTTCCCGGGCTTACATCATGGTTTTTGTCTTGATTGGTATTGCTTTTATCATCGTGAAGGCGATTCCTTCTCCTGTGAAGGAATCGGTATGAGCTATAAAACCAGACGATTAATTACCTTGCTAGCACTCATTGGAATTTTACTGGTGATTGCGATCAACAGTCTTTAGAACCGTTCCCACTGAAATATCGGTAGGTAGCCCAACACGGTTTTTGAAACGGAACCAGATAATCAGTGAGGCTAGTAAAGAGATTCCACCACAAATTACAATCGTTGGTCGGATTCCGACCAGATCAGTTGTTGCTCCAATCAGCGGTGAACCAAATGGGGTTCCACCCATGAAAATCAAAAGATACAAACCCATGACGCGACCGCGGATCGCAGGGTCTGTACTAGTTTGAACAATCGAATTTGCAGATACTAATGTTGTAAGAGCTGTGACACCACAGATTGGTAACCATAAAATATAAAGGCTATAGCTGGGAAGAAAGGCGAGAACCATAATGGAGATGGAAAAGGTGATTCCACCCTTGATGACAAACTTTGTATCTCTAAATCTTTCTAGTCGGGCAGAGCCAATGGCTCCAGTTAATGAACCAATGGCGATGAAGGTGCCCATCAAACCAAAACTTGCCGGCCCTAACCCAAACTCCTGTGTAGCCATAAGCGCATTAAAGATCTGAAAGTTCAAACCAAAGGTTGCTAGGAAGAAAACCATCAGCATTACGACGTAAATATCTGGTCTCGCCTTTGCATAAGCGATACCTTCTCTAATACTGCCATCTGATTTAGGTCGATCTAGATGGAAAAAAGCCTTCTCATTGAGCTTTATTAGCGCTGCGATCACAAACAAATAAGAGAAGCCATTAACAATAAATGAGGGTCCTGTGCCAAAGGCTGCGATCAGACCACCTGAAATCGCAGGTCCTACAAGCCGTCCGGCGTTGAAATTAGCTGAGTTGAGAGAAACGGCATTAGGTAGATCAGACTGTCCCACAACCTCAGTTGTAAAGGCCTGGCGCACCGGTGCGTCAATCGCCGTTGAAATACCCAGGACTCCAGCTAATACAAAGACATGCCACAGCGCGATCAGATCGGTTATTACTAATAAACCTAAAGCTAAAGAGGCTGCGCCACCGATGATATTGGTAAGAATTAAAACTTTTCTCTTGTTAAATCGATCGGCGAGTTTTCCACCATGTAATGAGAAAGCTAAAACTGGGGCAAATTGAACCGCGGTAACTAAACCTAGGTACGTTCCGTTGTTATTTGTAAGTTCTAGTACAAGCCAATCCTGTGCGATTCGCTGAGCCCAACTACCAATATTTGAAACCGTGTTGGCAGGAAAGAGGATTTGGTAATTTCGGTGGCGAAATGATCGCCAATTACCATCCTCTTTTACCGATAAACGCATTACTCTTGCCCCATGACTACTCGACTACGCAATACGGTAACTCTAGTCGGTCTTGGAACAGTTTGCTGGGCAGTAGCTGGTGTGATTGCGGTTGCAGCCAACGCAGATGCAAAAGTTATTTGGACCTGCGTAATGGGAGCAGGGTTAGGGTTAGTCGGTATTCGTTACACAATACGTCGTGACCGACGAAGTGGAATTTAGTTAACCCTACTTTTTATGCGCCGAGCGCTGTAGCGATACCGCGCAACACACGACCAAGACGATCCGCCTCTTGTGCATTGGGGTGACGTCCATGGCGCAAACCATTGCCGACCTTGTCCAACATCTTGATTGTGTCCTCAATCATCGCTGCAAGATCATCACTGTTAACACGTGAATTCTCTACTAATGATGGTGGGGCATCAATGATGTGTACTGATAAGGCTTGTGGGCCTTTACGGCTGTCAGCAATAGAAAACTCAAGCTTTGTTCCAGGCTTTACCGTTGCAACACCCTCTGGAAGAGAGGTTGCAGCTAGATAAACATCTTCGCCTTCATCATTTGCAATGAAGCCGAAGCCTTTTTCCAATGAGAACCATTTAACGTGTCCTGTAGGCATGGGGAGGGCTCCTTGCTAGTTTTCTTTACTTGTATGTAAATAAGTATCGCGGTTGCGATAGCAGGTGGTTAGTTTAACACCGGCTCTGTGAAGGTCGCTTCCGAATGTGCTCCGCAGCCATGGTCCACGCTCACTACGCGTGCATCATCGGGCGAGATCGCGTTGGCGCATACGCCAAAGGTTGCGCGTAAGGATCCTGCAATTGGAATAAAGAATCCGCAACTGTGACATGGCTTTGGCGCTGCCTGGGCAACGGGAGCGTTGGGTCCGCGCTCGCCTTCATACCAACGCTTAGCTGCCTGGTCACGACCTTCAATTGATAAAACACGTGCGCGACCTAAACCAAGTTCAATCGCCATCGCGGTATCAAGATCTTCATCTTGTGGAAGTGCTTGTTGTCCAGGAACTAATCGTGTGTCATCAACTGTGCTTGGAACAATATCGCCAACGCCAACATCGCCCGGCAAAATTCTGTCGCGATATGGAATCCACTCAGGTGCACGTAACGCATCTGGACCTGGAAGAACTACAACATCACAAATTGTTGGTTGTGCGTCAGCGTCAACCTTTGCAATGGTGATACACCAACGCCAACCTTTATACCCTGCAAGGTTTGCCTCAAATAAGTATGTTGCAACACGATTCTCATCATCAAAATCAACTGAAACAAATCCGCCAACTTGATCCTTCTTCTCCGCCTGTTCTAAGGCAGCCTTTCGGGCAAGATCCTTTGCATCAAAGGCAACAGCGCCGCTCTTTGCTGTCATCTCCTTTTTAGGAAGTTTTTCCTTTTTGGAGGACTCTTTTTTGGAGAGTAGGGATTTCTTAGCCATGCGCTAAGGGTAAAGCAGAACGCCGCCTCTGTGTTAATCAGAGACGGCGTTACGCGTAATGGATTGGGCTTAGAAGTCCATATCTCCGCCACCTTGTGGGGCAGCCGGAGTCTTCTCTGGCTTATCTGCAATAACCGCCTCTGTTGTAATAAACAGGGCCGCAATTGATGCAGCGTTTTGTAATGCAGAACGTGTGACCTTTGCTGGATCGATAATTCCAGATTTGATCATGTCTACATACTCGCCAGTTGCAGCGTTTAGACCTTGTCCTGCTGGAAGGTTACGTACCTTCTCAACAACAACTCCGCCTTCAAGTCCTGCATTAATTGCGATCTGCTTGATTGGAGCTTCGATTGCATATTCAACAATCTTTGCACCAGTTGCTTCATCACCAGTTAATCCTGATAGACGCTTGAACACTGCAGCACCTGCTTGTAGAAGTGCAACGCCACCACCGGCAACGATTCCTTCTTCTACCGCAGCCTTTGCATTGCGAACCGCATCCTCAATACGGTGCTTGCGCTCCTTGAGCTCTACCTCAGTTGCAGCTCCCGCCTTGATAACAGCTACGCCACCGGCAAGCTTTGCAAGACGCTCTTGCAGCTTCTCGCGGTCGTAATCTGAATCTGAGTTTTCAATCTCGTTGCGGATCTGTTGTACGCGGCCCTTAATCTGAGCATCATCACCAGCGCCTTCAACGATCGTTGTCTCTTCCTTGCTGATAACAACCTTGCGAGCCTTACCCAATAGATCAAGCTCTGCTGCATCTAGACGAAGACCGACCTCTTCTGAAATAACAGTTGCACCTGTAAGGATGGCAATGTCCTGAAGCATCGCCTTGCGACGATCTCCAAAGCCAGGTGCCTTTACAGCTGCTGAACGGAATGTTCCGCGAATCTTGTTAACAACCAAGGTTGCGAGCGCTTCGCCTTCGACATCTTCAGCGATGATCAAGAGTGGCTTGCCTGATTGCATTACCTTTTCAAGTACTGGAACTAGATCCTTGATATTTGCAATCTTTGAGTTAGCAATTAACACATATGCATCTTCAAGAACAACTTCCATACGATCCTGATCGGTTACAAAGTATGGAGAGATGTAGCCCTTATCAAAGCGCATACCTTCGGTGAGCTCTAGCTCTAGACCAAAGGTATTTGACTCTTCTACGGTGATTACGCCCTCTTTTCCAACCTTGTCCATCGCCTCAGCGATCATCTCGCCGATAGTCGCATCTGCTGCAGAGATAGATGCGGTCGCTGCGATCTGCTCCTTTGAATCAACAGCCTTAGCCATTGAGAGAAGCTCAGCAACGATTTCTGCCACAGCCTTTTCAATTCCGCGCTTGAGCGCCATTGGGTTTGATCCCGCAGCAACGTTACGTAGACCTTCACGTACTAGCGCCTGAGCCAAAACAGTTGCAGTTGTTGTTCCGTCACCGGCAACATCATCAGTCTTCTTTGCAACTTCCTTAACTAGCTCTGCGCCAATCTTTTCCCATGGATCATCAAGTTCAATCTCTTTTGCAATGGAGACGCCATCATTGGTAATTGTTGGGGCGCCCCACTTCTTCTCGAGAACGACGTTACGTCCGCGAGGTCCAAGGGTTACCTTGACCGCATCGGCCAAGATATTCATGCCGCGCTCTAAACCGCGACGTGCTTCTTCATTAAAGGCAATCTGCTTTGCCATGAGTTGTGCTCCTTGTGCTCGTATTTCATTTGGCGGGGGGCTTTATCACTCGCACCCCGAGAGTGCTAACGCCAAATCTAGAGCCTTTATTTCCGAGGCGCAAAACGAGGGGGTGGGGTCTAGCGGGCTATACGTGTGGCCATACGGGCCTCACGTAGGCGGCGAAGACGCTTAACTAGCATTGGTGAGGCGGCTAGGGCGTCATCGCGGTCGATCAGATCATTTAATAGTTGGTAGTAACGAGGTGCGGTTACATCAAATAGCTCTTTGATTGCAGCCTCTTTGGCCCCGGCATAGCGCCACCAATTGCCTTCAAAATCCAGGATTCGAACTTCAAGGTCGCTCAGGCCAGTATTGATCGCTGACTCTTCTTGTGCGGACATGGGGTAAATCTTAGGTCAGAGATAGCCAAATGTGTGGGAAGTCAGCAGCTGTGATTTATAGCCTGTCCAGAATCATTTGAATATCGCTAATTTTTGTCCATGGATTAACGATTGCAAATCGCAGAATTGGTTGGCCATTGTGGGATGAGGGCGGAATAAAGCCCACCTGATCTTCAAGAAGTTGATCGCTCCACTCTTGATAATCAGCAGCTGCCCAACCTTTTCGAGTAAAGGCAACAATTGAAAGCTCTGGTTCGCACAGTAAATCCAAATTGGGATTGTTACGAACTAATTCAGCGGCCTCTTTTGCAACTGTCAAGGTTTGCTCCATAGCCTCTGTGTACGCATCTGTTCCGTGAGCAGCAAGTGAGAACCAAAATGGTAAGCCACGAGTTCTGCGGGTTAAGTTAATTGCATAATCTGATGGAGACCATTGATCATCTTTCAATGTATCTAGGTATGAAGCGTGCTGCGAATGTGTCTCTTTAGCTAATGCAGGGTCGCGATACACAAGTGCACAAGCATCGTAAGGTGCAAACAGCCATTTATGTGGATCAACGATAAATGAATCAGCTTTTTCAACACCATCAAAATCTGATCGAACAGATGGGGCGCACAAGGCCGCTAATCCGTAAGCACCATCAACATGGAACCAAATATCCCGATCTCTAGCAGCTTTGCCTAACCCCTTTAAGTCATCAATAATTCCTAAGTTTGTTGTTCCAGATGTACCAACAACGGCAAAGACGCGGTTATTAGTGGTTGCATGTAAATTATCTATCGCTTCTGCAACAGCTGCACCCTGCAATTTACCCTTGGAATCAACTGGAACTTTAAGAATATCTACATCCATAACATTGGCCGCTGATGCAATGGATGAGTGTGCCTCTGCACTGCAGGCAATTACCCACCGTCCTGCAAATGAGTGTTTTTTGCGAGCCTCTGCACGTGCAACGACTAAGGCTGAAAGATTTCCGATAGTTCCGCCCTGCACAAATACACCACCAGCTGTTGCTGGTAGCCCAGCTAAATCAATTAGCCATTGAATCGCTTGGTTTTCGGCAAAGACTGCGCCAGCACCCTCTTGCCAAGATCCACCATACAAAGCACTTGCTCCAACAACTAGATCAAAAAGGTTGGCATACTCGCTGGGCGCTGATGGAATGAAAGCTAAGTTGCGGGGATGATCAGTTGAGATACAGGCCTTTGCTAAAACATTTGTAAATACCTCAAGCGCTTCATGGCCACCTAAACCCTTTGCAGTGATGGTGTTTCCGACCTCATCAAAGAGATCTTCGGCAGAACGTGGACCATCTAGGGGTGGATCATCCTTTAAACGTTCAAGGCTGTACCTCAAAATTTCAGCGGCAAGCGCCTCTACTTCGGGTGTGAACTCATGCATCCTTCTTTGCTTTCTTCACAATATTTCTAAGCATCGTTGGGAAAACAAATAAGTGAAATGGTGAGACCGCATACCAATACAACTGACCACCTAATCCGCGTGGAACAAATGTTGCCTCCTGAACAATCTTGGTCTTGCCATACTCACGTGTAACTGTAAATTCCAGCCATGCCTTTCCTGGTAGCACCATTTCGGCGTACAGCTTTAATCTGCGACCTGGTTCTAGTTCTTCTACCCGCCAAAAATCTAAACTCTCGCCAACACGTAAGAAATCAGGATCACGACGACCGCGGCGTAGACCAACTCCGCCCACTAAGAAACGATCCAGTACGCCACGTGCCCACCACAATAAATCTGAACCAAACCAACCATTTTCTCCCCCGATGCGCTCTACCTGACGCCATACCTTTTCTTCAGAGACATCTGTAATACGTTCACGTCGATCCCGCAGAGTCATTTCACCCGCCCAATCAGGATCTCCCTGCGCCTTTTGCCACGGTGCTGTTGGCATAGTGGCATCGGACCAGCGTGTTTCAACGTTATGGGTAGTGATCTTTGAAAGTGCTAACTGGATTGCATTTTCTACATCGATTAAACCTTCGGCAGGCTTTGGAATGAGTGCATCAATACTCTTTGCAGGATCGGCAACAACTTCGCTGATGAGCGAACCAACTAGTGGTCGTGCAAGTGCGGTTGGCACGGGTGTCACTAGACCGATCCACAAGCTCGATAAACCGGGGGTTAAGACTGGAACCCTAATAATCCAACGCTTCTTTAATCCAGATAACTTTGCAAACTTTTGCATCATGTCGGCGTATGACAAGACCTCGGGACCGCCAATATCAAAGACCTTATTAACCGGCTGATCTAAATGTGCCACCGCCTTGAGATAGTACAAAACATCTCGGATTGCGATTGGATGGGTCTTATTCATCACCCACTTGGGTGTTGTCATAATTGGCAAGCGGTGGGTTAGGTGACGCAACATCTCGAAACTGGCAGAGCCCGATCCAATAATGATTCCTGCGCGAAGCTCTAAAACAGCAACAGATGTTGTCGCTAAGGATTTGCCTGTCATCTCGCGGGATGCAAGGTGCTTACTAATATTTTTATCATTGGCAATTCCGCCCAGGTAAATGATCTGCGAAACCCCTGCTTCTTGGGCGGCTTTTGCAAAGTTGCGGGCCATCTCACTTTCAATCTCATCAAAGTGTGGACCTAAATTAATCGAATGCAGTAGGTAAAAAGCTGTATGAACACCTTCAAGCGCCCTTTGTAAGTCGACGAAGTTCTCGGCACTTCCCTCGCAAATATCAACTAGTTGTGCCCATGGCTGACCCATAATCTTGTTCTTATCGCGTACCAAAATTCGAACATCCTCTTTGTCATCGATAAATGCACGGACTAAACGTCCGCCGACGTATCCAGAGGCCCCTGTGACCAGGTACTTGCGATCTTCATTATGCGGGTTCATGCTGGCAAGAATAGACTTATCCCATGCAAAAGACACTCCAAAAACCTCGCGTAGTAATTTTGGGTGCCGGCTTTGGGGGATTAACCGCAGCCCGCAAAATGGCGGATTTTGCCCAGGTAACTGTGGTTGATCGCCACAACTTCCAAACATTTTTGCCCTTGTTGTATCAGGTATCTACCGCAGGATTGGCAGCAGATCATGTGGCTCACCCGATTCGTGGTGCGTTGCGTAAAACTGGCATTCAATTTCGAATGGGATCTCCAATCTCTGTTGATCACAAAAATAAAAATGTGAAGTTAGATAGCAGTGAGGTTTTAGAATTTGATTATCTAGTTGTGGCTCTAGGATCAGCAACAGCTGACTTTGGTATCCCTGGGGTCACCGAACATGCCTTGGGCATGAAAAGCGTCCATGAAGCGCTAGCGATTCGCGCCGAAGTTTTGCGACGATTTGAGGATCTATGCCGCTTTGAAGATGAGACGATATTTTCAATTTCAGTAGTTGGTGGCGGACCGACTGGAGTCGAAATGGCCGGAGCCTTCGCAGAACTTGTTCGTGGGCCGCTCAAGCATGATCAACGACATGCAGCAGCACACATCAAAATTAATTTAATTGAAGCAGGTCCTCGCATCTTGCCGATGTTTTCTGAAAGGCTTTCTGCGCATGGCAAAAAAGATCTTGAAAAACTTGGTGTGACGGTGCACTTAAACACCGCGGTTAAAGAGATTAAGCCTCGCAGCATTGAAGTCAGTGATGGAAGCAAGATCCCATCTGAGGTAACAATTTGGGCCGCTGGCGTGAAGGGAGAACCAACAGGTGCGATATTAAATTTGCCATTGGTTAATACACGTATCGATGTCCAAAATACCTTGCAGGTTAAGAACTATCCTCACATCTTTGCAATCGGTGATATTGCAGGTTTTATCGGAGAAAATGGTCGAATGTTGCCAATGGTTGCACCAGTTGCAATGCAACAAGGCCGACATGTTGCAAAACAGATCAAGAGCCTTGCTTTAGGTGCGGATTTAAAGCCTTTCAAATACATCGATAAAGGTTCTATGGCAACAATCGGTCGTCATAAGGCGATCGTTGAAGTAAAAAGCCTTCGAATGACTGGAATTCCAGCCTGGTATGCCTGGTTGTGGCTTCACCTGTTTTACCTATTGGGTGGACGCAACAAGATCGGCACCATGGCGGACTGGACATATAACTATTTAACATTTGATCGTGGTAATCGACACATTATGGATTCGGTGTAATGCCTGAGTACTTAAAGGTCGATGGCCATGATCTTTACTGTTATGAATGGGATAACGATGGCGAAGCTATTGTTTTACTCCATGGCGGTTTAAGTAAGACATCTAGCTGGGATTACTTATTAGTTCCTGCACTTGAAGCTGATTTCCATGTATTTGCCTATGATCGCACCGCGCATGGCTTTACCGCTGATCGGCCCGGAAGCTTGCACTTTTCCTTCCAAACACATGAGGCGATCGCCTATTTAGAAACGGTTGTAAAAGAGCCGGCACATTTAGTGGGGTACTCAGATGGTGCGGTGATCGCTTTGCTGGTTGCTATCCAGCGCCCAGATCTGGTCAAATCAGTTATTTCTATTGGTGGCAACTACCACTATTCAGGAGTTGATTATGAGATGGGAGAGCCTTCAGTATCTGAGGAAGATTTAGCCGAATACACACTGGTTTCTCCGGATGCACCACACACCTTGTTGGAAAAAGTTATTCGGATGTTCAAAATTTGGGAGACAGAGCCTGATATTTCAAAGCAACAGTTAGCGCAGATTCAGTGCCCTGTACTTGTTGTTTCAGGTGATGATGACATGGTCTCCTTGAAGCACACACAAGAGTTGTATGAGGCTTTGGCTTTAGGTCAACTAGCGGTACTTCCTGGAACATCACATGCGTTGGTAAAGGAAAAACCAGAGCTATTTATCACATTAATGATGCAATTTTTAGAGGATTTAACCTATCCAGTAACGATGGTGCCAAACCGAAGAGTAAATCCGATTAGCATTCAACCGGAGTAATTTTTCCTGTCGTAACATCGTAAATTGCTCCACCTACAACAACATCCTTGTTTAAGAATGGGAATGCGCGAATTCTGCTGACATCCATTGCAAGTGCTTTTTCCTGATCCTTTGCAGTTCTAAACTCGAGGCTTCGGGTATCAACACCAAACTCTTTTTGAATATGCTCATGGATATCTGCTTCTTCGGCAGATGCCATTCGGCAGTTTGTGTGTGGCAGGACAAGAATCTTCTTAACACCCAGCAGATATGTTGCAAGGACTAGAGTTCTGAGCACATCCTCAGTCACGCGCGCACCAGCGTTACGTAAAATCTTTGCATCTCCTGATTGCATACCCATAATCGATAAAGGATTGATACGTGAATCCATGCAGGTCACAATCGCTAGCCCCTTTTGGGCAACACCTGTGAGACCTGAGTATTTAAAGGTTTTGATGTACTCATCATTGGCTGCAAGTTCTTTAGAGAATGCATCATGAGGGAATGAGTTGTTGTTCATCTCTACTCCTCTCGTCGAAAGGCAGTACTGGCTTGCGAAAGAACTGGAGCCCCCCGTCAGGATTGAACTGACGACCTGCGCATTACAAGTGCGCTGCTCTACCACTGAGCTAGAGAGGCCTGCTCTTCGAGTCGCCCCGAATGCAGCAGCCGTAATTATGGCAGTGTTGGGCCAAATCTTAAAATCCAATAGATACGGCTCGCTCACCGATAGGTTGGCCACATGCGATTAGGGGTTCTCGATGTGGGCTCAAACACCATCCACCTTCAGGTGATGGATGCACATCCTGGGGCACGACCTACCCCAGCAACCAATTACAAAGTAGAACTTCGGCTAACCGAGTATTTGAACGCAGATGGTG
>LIAM01000002.1 GCA_001438925.1 Actinobacteria bacterium BACL15 MAG-120619-bin91
AAATCATGGTGCACAACCATCATGACCCTTGCACAAGAGGGAAAGACAACTGCGCAACGCCAGGTTAAGGGCGTTATTGAGCAGCTTGATAGCTATGCCAATGGTGGATACAGCGCGATGTGTAAAAACTTTGATGCTGAAGGAAAGTATCCAGCGATTCATGAAGCAGCAAAGCTGGCAGAGAAAGCATCAGCTGAAGCGGCAGAATTCTTGCGAAACAAGTATCTGCCAATTGCAACGCCACATGATGCTGTTGGAGCAGAGCGGTATGCGGTGTGGGCTCGTTACTTCACAGGTGCACAACTAGATCTCCCAGCAACCTATGAATGGGGTAAGCAGGAGCTCAAGGCGATCAATGATCGAATGTGGGAGCTTGCAAAGGTAATCAATCCTTCGGCAAAGAGCCTTCGAGAGGTTGCAGACACTTTGGACAATGATCCAAAGTACAAGGTTGTTGGCCCGGAAAATGTAGTCAAATACCTTCAGGATTTCACCGATGCCGCGATGAAGCGGATGAATGGTGAGTTCTTTGAGATCGATCCACGAGTTGCAATCTGCGAGGCACGACTTGCTCCTGAAGGCAGCGCATCTGCTCCTTATTACAACCCACCATCAGAGGATCTCTCACGTCCAGGCACGACATGGATTCCGATGCTGGGTAAGAACGAGGTAAGTAACTGGCACTTAGTTTCAACCTGGTACCACGAAGCTGTTCCTGGTCACCACCTGCAATTTGGAACCGCTGCCATTGAAAAGGATCGACTCACTCGATTCCAACGCCAAGCGGCATGGATTAGTGGTTATGGCGAGGGCTGGGCGTTGTACGCAGAACGATTTATGAATGAGCTAGGCGCATTTGATGAACCGGGAATTGAAATGGGATACCTATCTGCACAAGCCTTACGCGCTGCACGTATTGTTGTTGATATCGGAATGCACCTTGGTTACAAAGATTTCGATGGCAATGTGTGGGATGCAGAAAGTTCCCGCAAGTTGCTCAATGAACAAGCTTTACTCGATGAGGATCATTCACGCAGTGAAACCGATCGTTACTTGGGTTGGCCAGGACAGGCGATCTCATACAAGGTTGGCGAGAGAGTTTGGATGAAGGCACGCGAAGATGCCAAACAGCGTCTGGGTGAAAAATTCAATATGAAGAGTTTCCATAACTATGCCTTGAAGTTAGGCCCAATGGGTCTTGATCCATTTGCGGTAGAAATGAAGTTATGGGCGGGTCAATAAGTTACTAACTAGTAGATTAGAGAATGGGGCGATACCCGGCGGTAGGGAAAAATCGCCCCATTTTTTATGCGCATATGGATAAAAACTCCTAAAAAACTTTGAGAAAAGTACCCGCAAACAGGTGCAAAAGGCTCGCAACAGGTTCACACTATGCGTATCGATGGTCAAGGGAGCTCCTCGAGGTCTCCCAGGGTCAGCGGTTTGAGAGAGGTCAGAAGGATCTCTCCACTTATCCTCACGGAGGCTAATTAAATGCAACTAGATAGCAACCAATGGAACTTGGTCTATAACGTATTCTCGTTTGGACTAATTTCAATGCTCGCTTGCACGATTTACACACTAGTTTCTCAGCAACGTGTTCTACCTAAGTACCGTAACGCTCTCGTTATGTCATCAATGGTTACATTTATCGCTGGCTACCACTACCTACGCATCTTTGATTCATTCAAGCATGCATCAGAGGGTGGAATGGTCAAGCTTGATGGATCTCAGGATGCATTCAACGAGGCATACCGCTACGTAGACTGGCTACTTACTGTGCCACTACTACTCGTAGAGGTAATTGCTGTACTTGCTCTAACTCGCGAAGTTTCTCGCTCACTCATCATGCGTCTAGTCCCAGCTTCAGCTGCGATGATCGCGCTTGGTTACCCAGGTGAGATTTCAAATGATCAGAACACACAGGTTCTATACGGTGTTCTATCAACACTTCCATTCATTTACATCCTCTACGTACTATTCGTAGAGCTAGGCAAGTCATTGGATCGCCAGCCAGCTGGTGTTGCAGATACTGTAGGCCGTTTGCGTCTACTTCTTATCGCAACATGGGGCGTATACCCAATCGCTTACATCTTCAACATCGTTGGTGACGCTTCAGCATCATCATTCGTAACTGTTCAGGTTGGATACACAATCGCTGACGTTCTAGCCAAGTGCGTATTCGGTCTAACAATTCTGAAGATTGCACGCATGAAGTCAATGGCAGAAGGAATGAAGGACGATCACTAATCATTGATTAGTGGCTTCTTTAAGTTAAGAATCCTAAAAACAGGAGTGTCGCGAAAGCGGCACTCCTGTTTGCATTCATAGAATAATCACATGAGCTCAGAAAAAAAGGAAAATGCAGAGAAGCTGGATAAGTATTGGATTAATAACTACCGAATGGGTGGTTACTTACTCTTTGCGTGTGGGTTGATCAACCTGAGATATCAGTGGGGCGAATCAGATGTTGTCCTTCGCAGCGCATTAATTTTTGGGCCAGGGGCTGCAATTCTTGGCGCTACCTTTGTTTCTTCGTTAGTTAACATCTTGGCTCGACGTGAAATCAAAGCTCTATTGGCGATAGCTGGCGTTGCGATTATCGCCTTTGCCTTTAGCAATTAAAGACATTTTGCAACTTTAGAAGGCAATAGCCTCAGTACATGCGTACCGAGGCTATTGTGTATCTAGCTGTTGAAGGCGAGGTAATTAACCTGCGGCAGCAAAACCAATTTCAAGATCTGCCTTTAAATCCTCAATATTTTCCAGACCTAGACTTAGGCGCACGAGACCTGGCGTAACACCAGCTGCGAGTTGCTCATCTGCTGAAAGTTGTGAGTGAGTTGTAGTCGCTGGGTGAATGACAAGTGATCGAACATCTCCGATATTGGCAACATGGCTAAAGAGTTTTAATGACTCAACAAACTTCTTCCCAGCTTCGACACCACCCTTTAGCTCAAATGACAATACTGCTCCTGAACCTTTTGGCGTGTACTTTTTGGCTAGTTGATGCCATGGCGATGAAGCAAGCGATGCGTAATTAACCTTTGAAACGCTTGGATGTGATTCAAGCCAGGACGCAATCGACTTCGCATTTTCGATATGCCGTTCAATTCGTAAAGACAGAGTCTCCAGTCCCTGAGCAAGAAGCCAAGCGTTGAATGGTGCAACTGCAGCTCCTACATCACGAAGTAATTGCAAACGGATCTTAAAGATATAGGAGAGGTTAGCTCCAAATGCTGAACCAACTCCCAACGCCTGTGAGTAAACGATGCCGTTGTAGCTTGGATCTGGCTCATTGAAACCCTTAAATTTCTGCGGATATTGAGCGTAATCAAAGTTTCCTGCATCAACGATCGCGCCAACAACAGCATTTCCGTGACCTGACAAAAACTTAGTTGCAGAGTGAATAACGACATCTGCACCAAATTCAATAGGCTTAATTAAGTACGGAGTTGCAACGGTGTTGTCAACAATTAGAGGAACGCCTATCTCGTGTGCAATTTCTGCAACTGTTTTAATATCTAAGATTTCATTCTTTGGGTTAGCAATTGTTTCCCCAAAAAAAGCCTTTGTATTTGGTCTAACGGCTTTGCGCCAACTTGCAGGATCACTTGGATCATCAACAAATGACACTTCAATACCAAACTTAGGAAGTGTGTAGTGGAACAAGTTGTAAGTACCGCCATAAAGACTTGGGCTAGAAACGATGTGATCGCCAGCTTCTGCAACATTTAATACTGCAAATGTTGTGGCAGCTGAACCTGAAGCAAGCAGAAGCGCGGCAACTCCACCCTCAAGGGCAGCAATACGTTGCTCGACGGCATCTTGTGTCGGATTCATAATTCGCGTGTAGATGTTTCCCAGCTCGGCTAGTGAGAATAAATCAGCAGCATGCTTTGTGTCGCGGAATTGATAGGCAGTTGTTTGATACAGCGGAAGTGCGCGGGCACCAGTTGTTGGATCAGGTGTTTGCCCCGCATGAATTTGCAGTGTTTCAAAGGACCAGTTAGTAGACATTTTCTCTCCATCGCAGTAGGTGTCTTTCATCTGCAAACGAAGGTAGCCAATCAATTAGAAGCAGTGCACTAAGTAATTGATACCGCGCTTGTCAGTTTCCTGACCAGTTCGTCACCCGGAGCACCCCACCGCGTTGGAGGGTTGCCGCCTACTAAGCCGGGGCTAATACGTAGGACTCGTGAACTAGGCCTACTCAATCACAAAGAGAGGGAAATGAAAAGTTGCAAATCATTTGCGTGTACTCCACGCAATTCCTCTATGCCAACCATAAAAAAGCTACCTCCTAAAGGATAGATCAGCCTTTTTCATCTCTGCCGTCAGAATGCGAATTGCGTTAGGCCCCATGCCAGGCAGCTCTCTCACCGCAGCAAGGGATGTCTTTCGCAGATCAGATAGTTTGAATAATCCATCATCAATTAATGCCCGGCGTGCAGGGGCTGCAAGGCCGAGCTCTTGCCACACCTGGTCAACCGATGCGTAGTACTCGAGATCGACCTCACTATTGGTGTCGGCGGTTTGAGCGTTGAGTTTTTGACTCTTCTTCTCTTCACGGCGGGCAGCAGCAGCACGCTTGATTTCAGCTGCTTCCTTTTTGATTTTAGCTGGAGACTTTTTCGCCATATTTAAACTCTATCGTTAGTAAAAATCTCACACTACAGAACGATGAAAAACTAATGTGCGGGAGGCGGGACTTGAACCCGCACGTCCGAAGACACAGGTTCCTAAGACCTGCGTGTCTGCCATTTCACCACTCCCGCTAATCCCTACCAAAGTGTTACCACCGAAGTATGGATAGGGGACAAGATTAGAGGTAAGTTACCGATGTTCCAAAACGCCCCAACGGGCACACAGAGAGCGAGAGGCGCGCACATGACATTGAACCCAACCCCGGCAGATAAGTTCACCTTTGGCCTCTGGACCGTGGGCTGGCAGGCGCGAGATCCCTTTGGAGATGCCACACGTGATGCGCTGGACCCAGTTCGCATCGTCAATGAACTTGCAGCTCGTGGGGCCTATGGAGTGACCTTCCATGATGATGACTTGATTCCATTTGGTAGCGATGAGACCGCTCGACGTGGGCACATTGATCGCTTTAAAAAGGCGCTGGCAGAAACCGGAATGAAGGTTCCGATGGCTACAACTAATTTGTTTACCCATCCTGTTTTTAAAGATGGTGCATTTACATCTAATGATAGAGATATTCGTCGCTATGCAATTGGCAAGGTGATGAAAAATATTGAACTTGCAGTTGAACTTGGCGCAACAACATATGTTTGCTGGGGTGGCCGTGAAGGTGCAGAATCAGATGGCGCAAAGGATGCCTACATCGCATTAGATCGCTTCCGTGAAGCCTTTAACACCCTTGGTGAGTTTGTAACTGACAATGGCTATGACATTAAGTTTGCCATTGAACCAAAACCCAATGAGCCACGTGGAGATATCTTCCTGCCAACAATTGGTCACGCGCTTGCATTTATTAACTCATTGGATCGTCCCGAGCAAGTTGGTCTTAACCCTGAGGTCGGTCATGAGCAGATGGCTGGACTTAACTTTGTTCATGGAATCGCTCAAGCTTTGTGGCACAAGAAGTTATTCCATATCGATCTAAATGGTCAGCATGGTCCAAAGTTTGATCAAGATTTAGTCTTTGGTCATGGAGATCTAAAGTCAGCCTTCTTCTTAGTAGATCTGCTAGAGCGCTACAACTACAGCGGCCCTAAGCACTTTGATTACAAGCCGGCACGTACTGAAAGTGACAAAGGGGTGTGGGAGTCAGCAACGGCAAACATGCGCACATACCTTGCACTGAAGGAGCGTGCAGCGGCCTTCCGTGCAGATCCACGGGTAATTGCAGCGATGAAGGAGTCAAATATTCCAGGTCTGGCTGAGCCAACACTTGCTGCAGGTGAAACATGGAAGGATCTTGCAAAGGATTCCTTCGATGTAGATGCAGCGGGCAAGCGTGGCTATGGCTATGAAGCGGTCGATCAGTTAGCTCTAGAGCATTTAATGGGGCTCTAGTTCCTGTATGAGCTAGGTTGAAGTTGATCCTCGGCGAGAGATCGCATCAACTCCTGCCGAGATCAGCAAGACAAGCCCAGTAACTATGAATTTGATTCCCGCTGCATATCCCAAAAGACCCATACCGTTATCGATAACGGCTACTACCAGTCCTCCGAGGATTGCATCGCGCATCTTTCCTTTGCCACCAAAGAGAGAGGTTCCGCCGATAACGGCAGCACCAACTGCATAAAGAAGGGTTGAACTTCCTCCTGTAGTTGGCGAGATTGAATTTTGACGTGATGCAAAGATTAAACCTGCAATTGCGGCTAGTGAAGAACAGATCATGAAGGCAGCGATTCGAATTCGCTTGACATCAATTCCTGCACGACGTGCAGCTTCTGCATTTCCACCTACGGCATAGATATGGCGACCAAAGGCTGTGCGACCTAGAACAAATGTTCCAACAACAAGCAGAATTAGGATTACTGGAACAACGTAAGGGATCCCCTTGAGGCTAACTAAATCTGGATTATTACTTCTCTCAAGAGTAAGTGCGAAGACTGCTAAACCTGTAATTAGCAAAAGTCCGGATGTCCTAATGATCCATAACTTCTTGAGCTCTGTCTTTAGACCAGCCTTACGACGAGAGTTCATTGATGAAAGACCAGTTAACACATATGCAACCGCAACAATGAGGAAGAAGATCCAGCTAACCGTTGGTGACATATTGGAGTTTTGAACTGCAAGGACCGTTGGATCTTCAACACGGATAGTTCCGCCCTCACCTGCAAGTAACAGAAGAATTCCTTGGAAGGCTAAGAAGGCAGCCAAGGTAACTACGAATGAAGGTATGCCTAATCGGGCGACCAATGATCCAAGAATGAAGCCGAGTAAGGCTCCCGTCGCAATACTTGCAACGAGTGCGACATACCAAGGCTGACCTTCATTGGTAATCAAAATAACCAGGACCGCACCTGCAACACCAGCGGTATATCCAGCGGATAGATCGATCTCGCCTAGTAACAGAACAAATACAAGGCCCATTGCGATAACAATTACCGCTGCCGCCTGTGTAATTAAGTTTGCAAAGTTTCCAGGTGTTAGAAACACGTTAGACATGGATCCAAAGACCAGACAGAGCACTACTAAGCCCAAAACAGCCGGCAGAGAGCCGATATCTCCAGCCTTTACACGTGCCCAGTAGTTGACCGCAGCACCTTTAATTGTTGGAACCTCTACCTCGTTGTTCATGCTCATTTTTTGGCTCCTGTGTTTGCAGATGGAGCATCGACTCCTGCAGTTACTCCGGTAGTTATCAACTCAATGACCTGTCGAGGAATGACCTCATTCTTATTGACTTGTGCGGCCATATTTCCTAGGTACAAAGCTGCAATGTTATCTGCAACCTCAAATACATCGTTGAGATTGTGGCTGATTAGTACAACAGCTAATCCATTATCGGCAAGACGTCGAACAAGGTTGAGAACCTGTTCAGTTTGCGCAACACCCAGGGCTGCAGTTGGCTCATCAAGGATTACTACCTTGCTGTTCCACAAAACTGCGCGAGCAATTGCAACCGTTTGACGCTGCCCACCAGATAAGGAGGAAACAGTTTGGCGAATTGATTTAACGGTTCGGACACTCAAGCCATCTAATGTTTTGCGGGCAAGTGCCTCCATAGAGGTTTCATTTAAAACAGGTCCGCGCTTTTGTTCACGGCCTAAAAACATGTTGTGAACGATATCTAAGTTATCGCACAGAGCTAGATCCTGGTACACAATCTCAATTCCGAGTGCGGTCGCATCACGTGGACCGTCAATGGAAACCTTATTACCCTCAAAAAGAAACTCACCAGATTCTGGCGTGTAGATACCTGCGATGCATTTAATGAGGGTGCTCTTACCAGCGCCGTTATCACCAACAAGTGCGGTTACCTGGCCCGCATGAACATCGAAGTTAACATCCTTAAGTACATGAACTGGGCCGAAGGACTTATTGACCCGTCGTAAAGACAGTAGTGGCTGTGTCATGAAATCTCCATTTCTTTGAGTAGAGATTGGTTCTTTGAGTAGAGATTGTTCCTATCAAGAATATTCTAATTAAAGAGGTTGCGGCTCGGAGATTACTCCGAGCCGCAACCTATATCTTTTACCGCCTTAGCTATCGGAGATTAGATTCCGTTAGCTGTGCAGAGATCTTCGATTCCTTCGCAAACTGCTTCGCGAGTCTGGAATCCATCAGCAATAACATCCTTGACGTTAGCCTTTGTGATACCAGTTGGAACCAATAGAACTGAAGGCACATCTACTGTTCCGTTATCAACTGAACCTGTAGCTGTTGTTGCCTCTTCGCCGCGTAGAAGTGCGATTGCAAGTGTTGCTGCTGCTTCTGCCTCAGCCTTGATCGCCTTGTATACAGTGTTTGACATATCTCCTGTTAGAACTGCGCGCAGTCCATCAACAGTTGCATCCTGACCAGACACACAGACCTTACCGTTTAGCTTGTTCTTCTTGAGAACAGCGATCGCTGCAAGTCCAAGACCTTCATTTGCTGACACAACTGCATCAAGCTTTCCGCCAGCCTTTGTGAGCTGCTGTTCGAAAATTACTCCACCCTTTGCGTTATCCCAATCTGGGACCGCTTGATCATCAACAAGTGTGTAGCTTCCACCATCAATTGAAGGACGTAGTACTGAATCGTATCCAGCCTTGAATAGTGTTGCGTTGTTATCTGTTGGTGAACCGTTCAAGTAAACGATTCGTGCAGATGACTTTCCTGCTGCATCAAGACATGCCTTGATACCTTCACCCTGTAAACGACCAACCGCTTCGTTATCGAATGAAACGTAGAATGATGCTGAACCATTGAGTGTTAGTCGGTCGTAGTCGATTGTCTGTACACCCTGTGCTGCAGCCTTGTCCTGAACAGCCTTAGCTGAATCTGAATCTAGGTTTACAAGGATAAGAACCTTTGCACCAGCTGTAAGCATCTGGTCTGCAATTGTTGCGAATTGTTCCTTGTCACCGTTTGCGTTTTGAATATCAACCTCTACTCCGGCTGCATCAAATGCTGCTTGCAGGAATCCGCGGTCAGCGGTTTCCCAGCGGTTTGATGATGCTGCATCAGGAAGAATGACGCCGACGAATCCATCGCCAGCAGAATCTGATGAGCTTGAACAACCTGTTAGTACGAGTGCAAATACAGCAACTAGTGCTGTAAGCGCATAGCGAAGCTTCTTCATATATCTAACCTTTCGAAGGTGTCTTGCCCCTAGCCGAGCTATTTCGGCCAGATGTGGAGGGCACAACGTGTGTAAAAAGTAGTCTGATCCCTGAAAAAGGTCACTAGATTTACTCAGAAATCTCACCCCTTTATCTAACGATTCGGTAACGCCCTTGCGGGTGCGCGATAACCTTGCCCAATGTCCACACAGGTAGAGCAGCTAGAGATCGCATTTAAGGCCGCGATCGGCCGCGCCCTGGAGTCAGGGGCTCTTAACGGGACAGCCCCCGAGGTGATCAAGCTAGAACGCCCCAAGGATCGCACCCATGGTGATTACGCATCATCGATTGCGCTGCAGTTAGCCAAACCAGCAGGGATGAACCCCCGCGAGGTTGCGCAAATAATTGCAGATCAGTTACATGGTGTAGCCGGAATTTCCAAGGTTGATATCGCAGGAGCTGGATTTATCAACATTACGTTAAACCGTGCAAGTCAAGCCGCCTTAGTTGAAACCATTCTGAAATCCACACAGGATTATGGAAAGGGAGTTGCGCTCGCCGGTGTTAAGATCAACCTTGAATTCATTAGTGCAAATCCAACAGGACCATTACACCTTGGACACACTCGCTGGGCCGCGGTTGGCGATGCGCTGGGGCGAGTTCTCTCAGCTGCAGGTGCGCAGGTAACTCGCGAGTTTTACATCAATGATCGCGGAAATCAGATGGATTACTTCGGTCAATCAGTTGAAGCTGTCGCACTTGGAAACCCTGTTCCTGAAAATGGTTACCAAGGCGAGTACATCAAAGATTTAGCGGCCGAAGTCCTTGCTCACAACTCTGCGATTAAAGACTTACCAGATACCGAGCGAGTAGTTGCCTTCCGCGAAGCTGCATATCAGTTACAGCTAAAGGATCAACAGCGCGTACTTGACACCTTTAATACCCATTTTGATGTGTGGTTCTCTGAACGTTCTTTGCATGAACAAGGCGCAGTAGAACACGGTATGGAAAAACTTCGCGCACAGGGCCATGTATTTGAAGTAGATGGCGCTGTTTGGCTTCGCACCACAGATTTTGGCGATGACAAGGATCGCGTCATGACAAAGAGCGATGGCTCGCTCACATACTTTGCTTCAGATACCGCTTATTACATCAATAAGCGTGAACGTGGCTTTGATATCTGCATTTACATGTTGGGTGCCGATCACCATGGATACATAGGTCGCTTAAAGGCAACGGCAGCATGTGCTGGCGATGATCCTGAATACAACATCCATGTATTAATCGGTCAACTTGTAAAAATTATGGAAGGTGGCGAAGAGGTAAAGCTTTCCAAGCGCGCCGGAACAATCATTACTCTTGAAGAGCTTGTTGAAAAAGTTGGCGTAGATGCTGCTCGCTACACATTGATTCGCTACCCGGTGGATACACCAATGGTGATGGATCTAGATATCTTGAAGCGAAACACTAATGAGAATCCCGTCTACTACGTGCAGTACGCACATGCCCGTATCGCGGCGGTTTTGCGTAATGCGAAAGAGCTCGGGGCATTGCTAGAACTTAAAGATTTTGATCCAGCGCAGCTTTCACATGATCGCGAGAATGAGTTACTAGGCGCATTGGCAGAGTTCCCTCGTGTAGTCGCAAGTGCCGCAGAGTTCCGCGAACCCCACAGAATCGCACGCTACCTCGAAGAGTTAGCCGGCACGTATCACGGCTTCTACAACGATTGTCGCGTACTGCCTATGGGCGAAGAGAAATTAACTGCGCTGCACACTGCGCGTCTATTACTGTGTACCGCAACTAAACAAGTAATTCACAACGGACTAGATCTATTGGGTGTTAGCGCCCCAGAGAGGATGTAACCCATGTGGTCCTCCTCTGTGCAAACAGGCACTGAACTTTCAATCGCCGGAGTTACCGCTAAAAATCTAGCCAAGGAGTTTGGAACCCCGGCATTTATTGTTGATGAAGTAGATTTTTATGAACGGGCCACAGCCTGGAATAAGGCGTTGAAAGAGTCATTCGGGACAAATGCAGGAACTGTTTATTACGCAGCTAAAGCCTTCATTTGTACCGAGGTTGCACGTTGGATTAATGATGTTGGAATCGGTATCGATGTCTGTACCGGTGGCGAGCTAGCTGTTGCCCTAGCTGGTGGAATTGATCCGGCAAAGATTGAACTACATGGAAATAACAAATCTATGGCCGAGATTGAAAAAGCAGTTATAAGCGGTGTTGGCACAATCGTCATCGATTCACTGTATGAAGTTGAAAGAGTTGCAGCCGCTGCAACAAAGGCAAACAAGGTACAGAAAGTCCTGCTGCGTTTAACCCCGGGAATTGAAGCACATACCCATGAATCAATCGCAACAGCGCATGAGGATGTGAAATTTGGTTTTTCAATTGCAAGTGGTGCTGCTTGGGATGCGATCGCAGCGGTTCGAGGCCACTCATCATTAGAGCTTCGAGGGTTCCATGCACATATTGGTTCGCAGATTTTTGGGTATGAATCCTTTGAATTGTCAGCACAACGTTTGATCGGTTTGCTTGCACGTTATCGCGATGAGTTCAAGAGCGAACTTCCTGAATTAGATCTAGGTGGGGGATATGGCATTGCATATCTTCCAGATGATGTTGCAGTGGTTCCAGCTGATGCGATGAAGGCTTTATCTGTTGCTGTCACCACTAACTGCCAAACACATGGTTTGAAGATCCCAACAATTTCAATTGAACCAGGCCGTGCAATTGTTGGTCCAACGATGCTGACCTTGTATGAGGTAGGAACAGTTAAAGATGTGACCCTTGAAAGTGGCTTGCATCGTCGTTACATTTCTGTCGATGGTGGAATGAGCGATAACATCCGCCCATCTTTATATGATGCTGAATACACCACTGTTCTGGCCAATCGCACTAGCACCGCAAAAAATGTTTCAAGTCGACTTGTCGGAAAGCATTGCGAAACCGGTGACATCGTCATTCGTGAAATTGATTTGCCTGATGACATTGTGCCCGGGGATTTATTAGCTGTACCTGCAACTGGTGCATATGGGCGCAGCATGGCAAGTAACTACAATCATGTGCCTCGTCCGCCAGTTATCTCGGTAAAGGATGGAAAAGCTCGTGTAATTGTGCGTCGAGAGACCGAAGATGATCTTCGGATGCTCGATATTTAACGCCGATCAAAGCATCTGTGAAAGAATAAGTCTATGAACTCTGGCGCTAAACAACTCTCTATCGGCATGCTCGGCTGCGGAGTTGTAGGCAGTCAGGTTGCTCGCCTGCTCCAAGATGATGAGCAGGAGCTTTCAGAGCGTTCAGGTGCGGTACTTAAACTTTTGAAGGTTGGAGTTCGTACCGCTGGTCCACGTGAAGGAGTAAATCCTGCACTGATTACAACTGATCTTCAATCAATTGTCTCTGATCCAAGTATCAATATTGTTATCGAGGTCATGGGTGGAATCGAGCCTGCAAAATCTCTGATTATAGAGGCGATTAAGAACGGTAAATCTGTTATCACCGCAAATAAAGCCCTACTTGCAACTCATGGTCATGAACTCTTTAACGCCGCAGATGCTGCAAAGGTAGACTTGTATTACGAAGCAGCTGTTGCTGGTGCGATTCCTATTATTCGATCGATGCGTGAATCTTTAGCAGGAGATCAAATAACACGTGTAATGGGAATTGTTAACGGCACAACAAATTACATTCTGACAAAGATGCATGAAGAAGGTCGCGCCTTTGATGAGGTTCTTAAAGAGGCACAAGCTCTAGGTTACGCTGAAGCTGATCCAACTGCTGACATCGAAGGTCATGATGCCGCTGCAAAGGCTGCGCTTCTAGCAAGCCTTGCCTTCCACAGCACAGTTGTCATCGATGAGGTGTACTGCGAAGGTATTTCAAAGATCACCTCTGATGATGTTGCTGCAGCTAAATCAATGAACAGCATTATCAAGTTGCTGGCGATCGCCGAACTAACAGTCAAGGATGAGATCTCTGTTCGAGTGCATCCCGTTATTTTGCCTGCGGCTCACCCTTTGGCATCTGTCCGTAACGCCTTTAACGCTGTTTATGTAGAGGCAGAGGCTGCAGGTCAACTGATGTTCTACGGTCGTGGCGCAGGTGGTGCACCAACAGCATCTGCAATTTTGGGTGATCTAGTTGCCGTTGCCCGCCACGCTGCATATTCAACTGTTGGTTATGGCGAATCTGACTACGCAGATTTAGAAATCGCACCTATTGGCGCAGTTAAATCACAGTTCTTTGTACGTCTTCATGTGGCTGATAAATCAGGTGTTTTGGCATCTATTGCCCAGACCTTTGCTAGTGAAAATGTTTCTATTCAAACAGTTCGTCAAGCTGGGTTAGGCGAGGATGCAGAATTGGTCGTCGTAACTCACGCAGCATCTGAGGATGCACTAGATGCTTGTATCGCGAAGTTAAAGAAGATGGATATTGTCAGCAGGGTTGAAAGCGTAATTCGCGTTGAAGGAGCACAGAGCTAATGGGAATCTTTGGAAAAAACCTTGGCCCAAAGAAAAATAGTGGTGCTCACCAATGGCGCGGTGTTATTGAGGAGTACCGTCACCGTCTTCCGGTAAGTGAGAAGACACCAATTGTTTCACTGCGCGAGGGTGGTACACCACTGATCTATGCCTGCAACCTTTCAGAGATTCTGGGCAATAATGTTTGGATCAAGTATGAAGGTTTAAATCCAACCGGTTCATTTAAGGATCGCGGAATGACAATGGCGATTTCTAAGGCTGCAGAAGATGGGGCAAAGGCTGTTATCTGTGCATCAACTGGAAACACATCAGCATCAGCTGCCGCCTACGCTGTCAAAGCTGGAATGCGTCCTGCTGTACTAATTCCGAAGGGCAAAATCGCAATGGGAAAGCTTGCACAAGCTGTTATCCATGATTCAACAATCTTGCAGGTTAATGGAAACTTTGATGATTGCTTAACCCTTGCCCGCGAACTTTCTGAAAATTATCCAGTAGCACTTGTTAACTCTGTTAACCCTTACCGTATCGAGGGACAAAAGACTGCAAGCTTTGAAGTTGTAGATATGTTGGGCGATGCTCCAGATATTCACGCACTTCCAGTCGGTAACGCCGGAAATATCACTGCGTACTGGAAGGGCTATAAGGAGTACAACAAGGATGGACTTACAACAAAGCTGCCAATGATGTATGGATTCCAAGCAGCAGGAGCTGCTCCCATCGTTAAGGGTAAGGTTGTTAAAAACCCTGAAACAATCGCAACAGCGATTCGTATTGGAAATCCAGCTTCGTGGCAGCAGGCGGTTGAGGCACGCGATACTTCAGGTGGCGTGATTGATTCTGTAACTGATCGCGAAATTTTGGCTGCTTATCGTTTAATTGCAGCGAAAGAAGGCATCTTTGTTGAGCCATCATCTGCTGCAGGCCTTGCGGGGTTGATTAAGTACAAGAAAGCCGGAAAGTTGGCGAAGGATAAGACGATTGTAATTACCGTCACCGGTCATGGGTTAAAGGACATTCCATACGCACTTGAAGCGGCAAAGAAGCCGGTCGTTGTTCCAGTTAATGTAAAGATTGCAGCGAAAGCATTAGGACTTGCATAAAAATGAAACCAACATTTAAAGCTCAGCCCATGCAGGTGCAAGTTCCTGCAACAAGTGCAAACTTGGGACCTGGTTTTGACTGCCTTGGTTTAGCGTTAAATATGCATGATCGATATATCGCACAGGTTATGGATGAACCAGGTGTCGATATTGATGTCACTGGCGAAGGCGCAGATGCCGTTCCAGCAAATGATAAAAACCTTGTAATCAAAGCTATGTACAAAGGCTTTGATTTCTTGGGTGGGCGCCCTCGCGGTATTTCACTTCGTCAATTAAATGTGATTCCACATGGTCGCGGGCTTGGTTCATCTGCTGCAGCCATTGTTGGTGGTTTGGCATTAGCTCGCGCATTAATACTGGGTGGCAATGAGCGGATGTCACAAGAAGAGATGCTGAATATTGCAAATCAGATGGAAGGTCATCCAGATAATGTTGCCGCTGCTATTTATGGTGGCGCAAATGTGGCCTGGCAAGAGAGTCAACGCAGTAACATCGTTGCGCAATCGCTCAATATTCAGGTAGACCCACGTATTGGGGTACTAGCTTTTGTTCCATCAACTGAATTTTCAACTTCAAAGGCTCGCAAGATGTTGCCCGAAGTTATTCCACATCAGGATGCGGTTCGTAACTCGATTAATACAGCGATTTTGGTGCAAGCCTTACAAAATCGTCCAGATCTTCTGTTATCTGCAACTGAAGATTATCTGCATCAGAGCTACCGAAAGGATGCGATGCCGCATAGCTTTGCATTGATGACAAGGCTTCGCCAAGCAGGTGTTGCCGCCTTTATTTCGGGTGCTGGCCCAACTGTCTTAGTTCTGCATACAGGTGGAGATACAGAGGCGGCAGAGCTAGAGCGTGCGGCAGGGGAGAAGTTTGGGATGATTCCAATGGGCGTTTCACGCACAGGGGTTACCATCATCACAGGCTGATTTTGCGGTTTCCGGATCAATCCTGCTAATCTTTACCCATCTGAACGGCTCATCTAGTAGCCAGTAACACATCAGGTAAGTCTAAAAAACAAAAATCCCAGGTTCTAGGGTTTTAGGCACTTAGTTAAACGCTGAGTGTAAAGCCCAGTGCCAATAGTGAAAAGATATTCATGACAACAGAAATTGAACCAGTCCGCTCAAACAGTCCAGAGCTTGCTGCAATGACCCTTCCAAAGTTGAAGACGGTAGCTACACAACTTGGCGTTGATGGTGCAGCGAAGATGAAGAAGGATGCGCTCGTAGAGGCGATCGCTGATTTACAGGCGAAGAACCGCGAAGCTGCAAAGGCTGAACGCGAAGCACGTCGCGAGGCGCGCAACAACCGCAAGAAGGAGTCAAAGCCTTCTAACAACTCTCAAGATTCAGATGATGATGGCGATGATGATTCATCTCCGCAAAGCAATAATGACCGCGGCAATAATGACCGCGGAGGTGATCGCAACGACCGTGGTGGACGTTTTGATCGCAATGACCGTGGACGTGGACGTGACCGCAACCGTGACCGAAACCGTGACCGCGGACACCGCGAGGAGCGCGAGCCGGTCCTAAGCGAAGATGATGTATTAGTTCCAGTAGGTGGCTTGCTGGATATTCTTGAAAGCTACGCATTTATCCGCACAGGTGGATACCTGCCAGGACCTAACGATGTTTATGTCTCATTGCAGCAGGTTCGTAAGAACGGTCTGCGCAAGGGAGATGTAGTTACAGGTCAGGTTCGTCAACCGCGCGAAGGTGAGACAAAGCAAAAGTTCAACGCTTTGATCACTCTAGAAACCGTTAACGGCATGACTCCGGAAGAGGCACGTAACCGTGTGGAGTTTGGAAAGTTAACCCCTCTTTATCCGCAGGAGCGTTTGCGCCTTGAGACTGAGCCAAATGTTCTTACAACTCGTGTTATCGATTTGATCGCACCAATTGGTAAGGGTCAACGTGGTCTTATTGTTTCGCCTCCAAAGGCGGGTAAGACAATGGTTCTACAATCAATTGCTAACGCGATTACAACTAACAACCCAGAGTGTCACTTGATGGTTGTTCTTGTTGATGAGCGTCCAGAAGAGGTTACAGATATGCAGCGCAGCGTTAAGGGTGAAGTTATCGCTTCAACCTTTGACCGTCCTGCAGATGACCACACAACAATTGCTGAACTTGCTATTGAGCGCGCAAAGCGTTTGGTGGAACTAGGTCATGATGTAGTTGTTCTTCTTGACTCAATTACTCGTCTTGGTCGCGCATACAACATTGCAGCACCTGCATCAGGCCGCATCCTTTCCGGTGGTGTTGATTCAGCTGCTTTGTATCCACCAAAGAAGTTCTTCGGAGCTGCTCGTAACATTGAAGATGGCGGATCACTAACGATTCTTGCAACAGCACTAGTTGATACAGGCTCTCGTATGGATGAAGTTATCTTCGAAGAGTTCAAGGGAACAGGAAACATGGAGCTCATCCTTGATCGCAAGATGGCTGATAAGCGCATCTTCCCTGCGGTTAACGTTGTTGCTTCAGGTACACGTAAGGAAGAAATCCTTATGGGTTCAGAAGAGCTCAACATTGTGTGGAAGCTACGCCGTGTACTGCACGCACTAGAGCCACAGGCCGCACTAGAACTGCTACTTGAAAAGATGAAGGGCACTAAGTCCAACGTCGAGTTCTTGATGCAGATTCAGAAGACAACTTCGGGTCCAGACGACTCAAAGTAAGCGTAAATTTCTCAATTGTGGGCTTATCGCCTACCCTTGGGGTCTGTTAACCATCCGTTTGGTTCACTCAACAGCTTTCACAAGGCGTGAGACCCAAACACGAATATAAGGAATAACCATGAAGCCAGAGATCCACCCAGAGTACAAAGACACCCAGGTAACGTGTGGTTGCGGCGAGAAGTTTGTAACTCGCTCAACAGTTGCTAGCGGTTCAATCTATGTTGAAGTTTGTTCTGTTTGCCACCCGTTCTACACAGGTAAGCAGCGCATCCTTGATACTGGTGGTCGCGTGGCTAAGTTCGAAGAAAGATTTGGTAAAAACGCTAAAAAGCAGGACGACGCGACTGCCAACTAGCTTTCTAAAGAAACCGCATCGCAGCCCTTGTCGGGTTGTGGTCGCGGTTTTTTTATTTCCCAAGTATTTATCCAACATTGATTTCGAGATAGAAAGGAGCAGTCGATGAGCAATGATCGCTTTGCATCAGCACATGAAATGGTGCGCGAGTACGCCGAACTTGAAGCAAAGATGGCTGATCCAACTATTCACGAAGATCAAGCAAATGCTCGCAAGCTCGGACGACGTTATGCGCAGTTGGGTCCAGTTGTTGCGGGTTTCAAGGCCTGGAAATCTTCAGAGGATGATTTGTTAGCAGCTGCTGAATTAGCAGATGTTGATCCCGATTTTGCTGCAGAAATTCCTGCGTTAGAGGCTGCACGTGATGCGGCAGCGGAAAAGCTTGAGGAGTTGCTTCTGCCACGTGATCCCAATGATGATCGCGATGTTATTTTGGAGGTTAAGGCTGGTGCCGGTGGAGATGAGTCAGCCTTGTTTGCTGGCGATCTCCTGCGTATGTACATGCGCTATGCAGAAAAGCACAACTGGAAAGTTGAAATCATCGACGCCACCGAAAGCGAAATGGGTGGATACAAAGATATTTCTGTAGCGGTTAAATCAAAGGGAACGGCAGCACCGGGAGAATCTCCATATGCACGCCTGAAGTTTGAGGGTGGAGTACACCGCGTGCAACGCGTTCCAGAAACAGAAAGCCAGGGACGCATCCACACATCAGCTGCAGGTGTTTTGATCCTGCCTGAAGCAGAAGAGGTCGATGTCGAGCTTAATATGAATGATGTACGTGTAGATGTGTACCGCTCATCAGGTCCTGGCGGGCAGTCAGTTAATACAACAGACTCTGCTGTGCGTTTAACCCACGTGCCAACTGGAATTGTTGTTTCCTGTCAGAACGAAAAGAGCCAGTTACAGAACAAGGAATCAGCGCTTCGTATTTTGCGCGCACGTTTGTTGGCTGATGCGCAGGAAAAGGCTGAAGCGATCGCATCTGCAGAGCGCAAGAGCCAGGTTCGAACAGTTGATCGTTCAGAGCGAATCCGCACCTATAACTTTCCGGAAAACCGCATTAGCGATCATCGCGTGAACTACAAGTCAAACAACTTGGATGCGGTTCTCAATGGCGACTTAGATGACATGATTCAAACCTTGTTAGATGCTGACAAAGCGGCACGTTTGGCTAACGCTAACTAAGATGAGTTGTGTTGCTTAAATGAAAATTAAGGAGATTCTGCGGGATGCAAAATCCCAGTTAGCTGAATCTGGTATTTCAGAGGTTGATGCAGAACATTTGCTGGCCCATGTATTAGGCCTGTCGCGCATGGATCTTCATAACCCAGTTCTAGTGGAATCAACCTTGCTTGCCTTTGAGGACAAGGATGTATTAGAGGAACAGTTTTACGATCTGTTAGATCGAAGACTTAATTTTGAACCCTTGCAATACCTAACAGGTGTTGCTGGTTTTAGATACTTAAATATCGAAGTTGGCCCAGGTGTTTTAGTGCCTCGTCCAGAATCAGAGTTACTGGTCGAAGCTGTTTTGCAGCACATTGAAAATCTTCCAGCACCGGTTAGCGTCATCGATCTAGGTGCAGGCTCTGGTGCGTTGTCACTAGCAATCGCAACAGAAGCGCCAACAACGCGAGTAATCGCGGTAGAAAGGAGCCCAGAAGCCCTTGTTTGGCTCAAGAAAAATGTCTCGGTGATCGCTGAAAATGTAAGGGTTGTAGAAGGTGATGTTGCAGATGTTCTTCCGGGCATTAAGTGTGATGTAGTTATTGCAAACCCACCATATATTCCAGATTCACAAAAATTACCCAGAGATGTTGCAGGGTTTGAGCCTCACATCGCATTATTTGGTGGTCCGACCGGGATGGAGATTCCGCAACAATTTATTGCTGCAGCAGCTCGTCTCTTAAAATCTGGGGGAGTTTTAGTTATTGAACACACTGAGGAGCAAGGTGGTGTGATTGCATCGGCGCTATCAGTAGATTTTTTAGAGGTTGCCCTGCATGATGACCTAGTAGGTCGACCACGTTGGACAAGTGCGGTGAGGAGGTAGCCATGGCTAAGGACATTGATCTTAAGAAGGGCGAACTTTCTCGTCACGTCAATAAAGCGGCAAAAGCTATCGCCGATGGATTTATCATCGTCATTCCTATGGAGCACAGCTACGCATACGTGTGTGATGCCTTTAGACAAGATGCGGTTCGAGCAATGCATGTTTTGCGTGGCGATCCACTTTTCACAGCAGCCCAAGTAATTATTGGAAGCGTTAAAACAACAGATGGAATTGTCCGCGAGTTAACTCCAGAAATTAAAGCGATGATGAAAAAGTTTTGGCCAGGAATGCTCTCCTTAAATGTACGTCCACAGCTTGGCCTTAGCTGGGATCTTGGAGATGGCAATCAATTGGATCGTGTCAGCCTGCGAATTCCAAAGGCAAAGTTTGCTAAAGCCTTAGTCTCACAGACTGGACCGCTTGCTATGGCAAGTGCGGCACGAAAGGGAATGGCAGCACCAAAATCTCTGAGTGATATTTTAGTGTTGGAATCAGATGTGGCTTTGAAGTTTGATAATGGCACATTGCGTAAGGGCCCGATCTCTTCCGTAATTGAGGCTGATGAAACCGGTGTGCGGTACCTGCGCGAGGGGGCGATCTCACTTGCAGAGATTCAAGCCATCGTGCCCGGAGCAACAGGCATTTAATCTACTTGCCCTATAGGGTTTAGCCATGTCCGAAACCTTCTATGGCCCAGATTTCACCCTTTTAACCTCGCAGGATCCTGATATCGCAGCGGTTCTCTTATCTGAATTGAAGCGCCAACAGACCAACCTGCAGTTAATCGCCTCTGAAAATTTCACATCACGTGCGGTTCTGGCGGCCCTGGGTTCAACCCTTTCCAATAAGTACGCCGAAGGTTATCCAGGCAAGCGCTACTACGGTGGTTGCGAAGAGGTCGATAAGGCTGAATACCTCGCAATCGATCGCGCAAAATCTTTATTTGGTGCAGAGCATGCAAACGTTCAACCACATTCAGGTGCATCTGCAAATGTTGCGGTGTATCAAGCCTTCACAAAGCCCGGAGACACTGTGCTTGCAATGTCCTTGGCACATGGTGGTCACTTAACACATGGATCGCCAGTTAACTTTTCAGGTAAGTGGTTCAACATCGAGTCATACGGTGTTCGCCAAGACAATGAGCTTATTGATTACGACGAGCTACGAGATCAAGCGATTCGCACCAAGCCAAAGATGATTTGCTCTGGAGCAACTGCCTATCCATCACTTGTTGATTTTGCAAAGATCCGCGAGATTTGCGATGAGGTCGGGGCAATTATGTGGGTAGATGCTGCGCACTTCATCGGTCTTGTAGCCGGAAAGGCGATTCCTTCACCAGTTCCATATGCAGATGTTGTTTCATTTACAACACATAAAGTTTTGCGTGGGCCACGTGGTGGAATGATTTTGGCTAAAGCAGAACACGCTGCAGCGATTGATAAAGCGGTCTTCCCGGGAATGCAGGGTGGTCCAATCATGTCTGCTGTTGCTGGAAAGGCGATTGCTTTAGCTGAGTGTGCAACACCTGCTTATCAAAGGTACGCCAAGGATGTCATTGTTAATGCAAAGGCGTTAGCTGCAGGACTTGAGGCAGAAGGTATGCGCGCAGTCTCTGGTGGAACTGAAACTCACCTTGCTTTGATGGATATTCGCAGCACCGGCGTTACTGGCAAGGTTGCCGATGAACGTTGTGGGGCGGCCGGAATTGTTATGAATAAGAACTCGATTCCTTACGATCCAGAAAAGCCAGGAATCACTAGTGGTGTTCGCGTTGGTTCACCTGCAACAACAACTCAGGGAATGGGTGTTACAGAGATGAAGCAGATCGCAACCTTGATTTCGCGAGCGATCAAAACTGATGATGCATCGGTACACGCCGCAATTAAATCTGAGGTTCACGCTTTAACCGCCCGTTTTCCTATCTACCAGGCGTAATTTTTTGTAATGCGCGAGTACCTGATTACGCTGCTGATATCGGCAGCGTTGTGTTATCTGATTACTCCGCTAGTGCGCTCTCAAGCGATTCGATTTGGCGCAGTTGCTGCGATCCGTGATCGAGATATTCACAGCGTTCCAACTGCACGCTGGGGCGGTGTTGCCATGTGGGCATCGATGGCGCTGACCTTTGCAATCGTTAATCATCTGCCGCTGGTTGGAAAATCCTTTGGTCAAGAGGCACAGGGAATTTTCTTAGCATCGACGGCAATTGTTCTGTTGGGCATGGCAGATGATCGATACCAGTTGGATGCGTTAACAAAGTTAGCCGGGCAGGTATTTGTTGCAGGTATCCTGCTTATCTACGGAATTCAGATCTTGTGGCTACCCATTAACGGTGTCATTACTCTTCCGCCAAGTATTGGTCAATTGGTCACGGTTTTAATTGTTTTAGTTGTCATCAATGCAGTTAACTTCATTGATGGAATGGATGGTTTAGCTGCCGGAATTGTTGCTATTGCAGGTATTTCCTTCTTTGCCTTTGCCTATCTATTGGCGGTTGATTACGGCTTTAGTCGTGCCGGTGCTCCATCGCTAACAACAGCGGTTTTAGTGGGTATATGTCTCGGTTTCTTGCCTCACAACATCAACCCGGCCAAGATATTTATGGGCGATAGCGGGTCGATGTTACTAGGGCTACTTCTGTCAGCAGCAGCAATTACTTTGACAGGCCAGGTAGATCCCAATGCGATCTCAGCTGAGTCACTGGGACCAACCTTGCTTCCACTATTGCTGCCATTTGCAGTTCTTGCTATTCCCTTTTTAGATCTACTCCTTGCTGTAGGTCGTCGGGTTAAAGCGGGACGTTCTCCCTTTGCACCAGATAATCTGCACCTTCACCACCGTTTGCTCAGTGCTGGAAATTCCACAAATAAGACCGCGGTAATTTTGTATTTGTGGACAGCGACAATTGCATTTCCTGTAACTGTGCTTGCATTTGCACCGTGGTGGGTTGCGCTGATTACCGTTGTAGTTTTAATCGGAGCTAGTCTTGGTGTCATGGGGAGTAAGAACAAGGTTGCGGTATGAGCACTTCAAGCCATCCAAGTAATGAGGCGCAGATGCTCAAGGGCGCGGTTAAGCCAACTGTCCTTACAGGATTGATCACAGTAATCCTTTCTGCAATCTTTGTTGGGTTTCCTGGTTTGTATGGCGCACTTCTTGCACAGTTCATCGTTGTAATATTTTTTGCTGTAACTCTGGGGGTTTCAAAGATTTCAAAGGATCTTGATCCGCTATCGACTATGGGTTTAGCGCTCTTTTCCTACACAACTAAGCTGATATCAGTCGGTCTGTTTTTATGGGCGATCACCAACTTCACTGAACGTGAAACCATCAACCGAACTAGCTTTGGAGTCGCAGCGATCCTGCTTACCTTGAGCTGGCTAGGCGGAGAGATTGCAAGTTACATGAAGCTGCGCATACATTTACCCCTGCCCGACAGTTCCCCGAGTAGTTCAGATTCCAGGAAGGAGAAGTAATGAGCCGAAATAATGAAGGTGCTGCCTGGACCATCTTGGGGTATCTGCTATCAGGACCTCTCTTTTGGGGTGGAGTCGGATACGGCCTTGATACCTGGTTGGGGACGGGGTACTTCCTAGCCTCTGGGCTTTTGCTGGGAATGGGTGCGGCGTTGTACCTAGTGTGGCTTCGCTTCGGTCGCTAAAAAGAGGCCTAATCCACAGATTTTCGATTTCGTCCAAGGGCGTATTTACGCATAGGGTATGCCCGAAGAACAAGCCATTTACCTCATGAGGAGTACGCGTGCGCTCGATGTATAGCTTTCTTGCCGAAGGCGACGAGTTCGTTCCCCCAAGTAGTAGAGACTTTGTTTTACCTCCGATTTTTGGAGATAACCCGTACTCTACAAAACCAATCTTTTTAGTATTTCTCTCAGTAATTCTTCTATCACTTTTCTTCGTTATGGCATCGCGCAAGGCGGCTATAGTTCCATCGAAGATGCAGTTTGCTGGTGAAACCGTTTACGCCTATGTCCGTAATGAGCTTGGCAGAGACATTATCGGCCATGAATTTATGCGCTTTGTGCCATATCTATTCTCGCTCTTTACATTTATCTTGGTGAACAATTGGTTCGGAATTATTCCGATGTTGCAGTTCCCGACGATGTCTCGAATCAGCTTTGCATATGTGCTTGGAATTATCACCTTCGCTGTTTTCCATTATGTAGGTATACGTCACCACGGAATCATCAAGTACCTCAAGGACATTCTCTTCATGCCAGGTGTCCCGAAACCTGTGTACATTCTTTTGACTCCGATTGAAGTTGCTACCTACTTAATCGTTCGTCCTTTGACCCTCTCACTTCGTTTGTTTGCAAACATGTTTGCCGGTCACTTGCTACTTATGATATTTATCCTGGGTGGAGAACATCTGCTCCAGGGTGCTATTACTTTGAAGTTGGTTAGCCCATTTGCCTTCGCATTTGGAATCGCATTGACCTTCTTCGAGTTCCTTGTTCAATGTCTACAGGCATACATCTTTACCCTGTTGACCGCCCTATATATCGGCGGCGCACTTGCCGACGAGCACTAACCACCAGTTCCACAGCAGTAAAAACAGGTACCACCTACTAGAAATACCAACGGAAAGGTAAGAAAAATGACAGGCACACTCAACCTCGTCGGTTACGGTCTTGCAGCAATTGGACCAGGACTTGCAGTTGGAATGATCTTCTCTGCGTACATCAATGGCGTAGCACGCCAGCCAGAAGC
This sequence comes from Actinobacteria bacterium BACL15 MAG-120619-bin91, assembly GCA_001438925.1. GTDB lineage: Bacteria > Actinomycetota > Actinomycetes > Nanopelagicales > Nanopelagicaceae > Planktophila. The sequence goes on from LIAM01000002.1 coordinate 24,678, forward strand.
ACGCAGTGTTCTGCAGCCAATCGCATTCCTAGGCTTTGCTATGGCAGAAGCGCTAGCGCTATTCGGTCTCGTACTCGCATTCGTTCTCTAATTCATACTCGATAACTAGCTAGAGGAATACAGATGTCATTCTCATTGCTCGCAGCAGCAGGTGCGCCTAATCCGCTTTTGCCTGCCACAGCTGAAATTGTTGTCGGCTTTGTAGCTTTTGGCCTGCTTTACATGGTGATGCGCCGCAGGGTGGTTCCACTATTTGAAAAGGCTTTCACCGCTCGCACAGAGGCGATCCAAGGTGGAATCGAACGTGCTGAAAAGGCTCAGGCAGAGGCTGCTGAAGCTTTGGTTCAGTACACAGAGCAACTTTCAAAGGCACAAGCAGAGTCGCAAACAATCCGCGAAGAGGCTCGTGTACAGGGAGCGGCAATTCTTGAAGAGCTTCGCGCAAAGGCACAAGAGGAAGCAGCACGTATTACCGCGACCGCTCACGCCTCGATCGAAGCAGAGCGTCAACAAGCGATTACATCACTTCGAAATGAAGTTGGTGCGCTCGCAGTTGAGTTAGCTTCAAAGATTGTTGGAGAAGCGTTGGATGATCAGGTGCGTCAATCACGTGTCGTTGATCGTTTCCTTGATGATCTAGAAAAATCAAAGAAGTAATTAGTAGAAAAAGTAGAGAGAAAAGGTAGATGAGAGCTCAACTCGGAGGCGGAAGTCGTCAGTCACTCCTGGCTGCACGTACAGCACTTGATGCTGCCGTTAAGGGTGTTGATGCGCAAACCGCATCAACCTTGAGCGCTGAACTTTTCTTTGCTGCAGATATTTTGGGCTCCAATAACTCTGTACGCCGTGCACTAACCGATACATCTCGCGATGGCGCGGCTAAGAGCACATTGATTAAAGATCTATTAGCTTCAAAGGTAGGAACAGCAGCGACTGGGTTATTAACCGAGCTCTCTGCACTCCGTTGGTCTGGAGCTAAGGATCTAGTACAGGTTATTGAGCAGTTGGCTATTGAAGCGGAGGCGACAGCAGCCAACATCTCAGGAGAGTTAGATCGTGTAGAAAACGAGATGTTTGTCGTTTCCAAAACGATTTCAAACTCATCTGAGCTTCGCAAAGCCTTTAAATCAGATGCGCAGATTGCAAAGGCTCAGCTTGCCGCTGACCTTCTCAAAAATGCATCCTCTTCAACTACAAAGTTAGTTTCACAGATGGTTAATTCATGGCGCGGGCGCAGTATCGAATCAGCTTTTGCTGATTATCAATGGGCGTTGGCAGCACGTCGTAACCGTGTTATTGCACTCGTTCGAATTGCAGCGCCAATGAGTCAGGCACAGCAGAATCGCTTGGAAGCTGCCTTAAATAAGCAGGTAGGACAGCCGGTTCGCATGAACATTGAAGTCGATCCAACGGTATTGGGTGGAGTTTCAGTGAAGTTCGCAGATGAAATCGTAGATGGATCAGTTTCAAATCGTTTGGCTGGGGCCGCACGTGCCTTGGCTGGAAGCAAATAAAGGGAGAAACACATGGCAGACCTAAAGATCAATCCTGAAGAGATTCAGGGTGCCTTAGCGAACTTCGTTAAGTCATACGATCCAGGCGTTGCAGCGCGCGACGAGGTAGGAACAGTAAGCCAGGCAGGCGATGGCATTGCACGTGTTGAAGGTTTACCTTCGACAATGGCAAATGAGCTATTGCAGTTTGCTAACGGCACACTAGGTCTTGCACTCAACCTAGATGTTCGCGAAATTGGAACAGTTATCTTGGGTAACACAACAGGAATTGAAGAAGGAACATCTGTTCGTCGTACTGGTGAGATTCTCTCTGTACCAGTTGGCGATGGCTTCCTAGGTCGCGTCGTTGATGCACTTGGAAATCCAATTGATGGAAAAGGCGAGATCAAGGCTGAGGCACGTCGTGCACTTGAACTACAGGCTCCCTCTGTAGTTCAGCGTCAACCTGTTAAGGAGCCTCTTGCAACTGGTATTAAGGCGATCGATGCGATGACAGCGATTGGTCGCGGACAGCGCCAGTTGATCATTGGTGATCGTCAGACAGGTAAGACAGCGGTTGCTGTAGACACAATTATTAACCAGAAGGAAAACTGGAAATCTGGCGATAAGAAGAAGCAGGTTAAGTGTATTTATGTGGCCATTGGTCAGAAGGGTTCAACGATTGCAGCTGTTAAGGGCGCACTCGAAGAGGCTGGCGCTATGGAGTACACAACAATCGTTGCTTCACCTGCATCAGATCCAGCAGGTTTCAAGTACTTAGCTCCTTACACCGGTTCTGCAATTGGTCAGCACTGGATGTACAAGGGCGAGCACGTTCTTATCGTGTTTGATGATTTATCAAAGCAGGCTGAGGCTTACCGTTCAGTCTCACTTCTTCTACGTCGTCCACCAGGCCGCGAAGCGTACCCAGGCGATGTTTTCTACTTACACTCACGTTTGCTAGAGCGTTGCGCAAAGCTTTCCGATGAGTTAGGTGGCGGTTCAATGACCGGTTTGCCAATTATCGAAACAAAGGGAAATGACGTTTCTGCCTTTATTCCCACAAATGTTATTTCGATTACCGATGGTCAGTGCTTCTTCGAAACAGATCTTTTCAACGCCGGTGTTCGCCCAGCGATCAACGTAGGTGTTTCTGTTTCTCGTGTAGGTAGCTCTGCGCAGACAAAGGCGATGAAGAAGATCGCCGGTCGTCTACGTCTTGACCTAGCTCAGTTCCGTGAACTTGAAGCATTTGCCGCATTTGGTTCAGATCTTGATGCTGCATCAAAGGCTCAGCTTGAGCGCGGTGCACGCATGGTTGAACTTCTCAAGCAGGGTCAGTACTCGCCATACTCATTGGAGCGTCAGATCGTTTCAATCTGGGCAGGTACTACTGGAAAGCTTGATGATGTTGCAGTTGCCGATATCCGTCGCTTTGAATCTGAACTTCTAGAGTTCATTGGCCGCGAACGCAAGGAGATCAATACCATCATCTCTGAGACCAAGCAGCTAGATGATGACACCATTGCAAAGATGGAGGAAGCGGTCACAGCATTTAAGAAGCTATTTAAATCATCTGTTGCGGCCCCTCTTAATGAGGCTCCGGCAGATGCTTTGGATGGCGAAGATGCAGAGTCTGTAACTCGTTACGTACAACCGGCGGTGAAGAAGTAACCCATGGGTGCCCAACTTCGCATATATCGCCGACGGATGCGATCCGTTAAAGCGACCAAAAAGATTACGAAAGCAATGGAGTTAATCTCTGCTTCTCGTATCGTTAAGGCGCAGCAACGAGTCGCAGCTCAACTCCTTATGCAAATGAGTTGACCCGTGCGGTATCTGCAGTTGCAACTTTCTCTACAACCAACCACCCACTTACAACCGCGTCTGAAAACCCAAAGCGTGCAGCGGTGTTAATCATCTCTGCAGACCGAGGTATGGCTGGTGCTTACTCAAACAACGCCATCAAGGAAGGGGAGCAGCTTGCAGCCCTTTTACGTGAGCGCGGTCTTGAGACCAAGTCATATCTAGTTGGCCGCAAAGCTGTGAGCTACTACAAGTTCCGCAATCGCCAAATCTCAGGGCAGTGGACAGGTTTTTCAGATAATCCGACTTACGAGGATGCCCGCGAGGTAGCTGATGCACTCATCGAGGCATTTATTCTTGATGCTCAAGTAGATGTCAATGGAGTCGATGAGATCCACATTGTCTTTACCGAGTTCAAGTCAATGCTTACACAAAATGCAATGGCAAGGCGCATGCTTCCGCTAGAGGTTGTTGAAAGTGAAGCCCCAGCACCTGCTGGCCTACTTCCAATGTATGAATTCGAACCTAGTTCCGAGGTTGTGCTTAACGCACTATTGCCTCGTTATATTCAGGCTCGAGTATTTAACGCGATGTTGCAATCTGCAGCTTCAGAGCATGCAGCTCGTCGTCGCGCAATGAAGTCAGCAACTGACAACGCTGATGATTTAATCAAGTCCTTAACACGACTTGCGAACGCGGCTCGTCAGGCCGAAATTACTCAAGAGATCAGTGAAATTGTTGGCGGCGCAGACGCGTTGGCCTCAGCTAGTGCAGGGAGTGAATGATGTCGAACTCAAAAAAGGGCCGCGTAGCTCGCGTAATCGGACCGGTGGTGGATATTGAATTCCCCGCGGATTCAATGCCAGCGATCTTTAACGCGCTACATGTAGAGACAACCATGTCAGGTACTACTCGTACCCTGACACTTGAAGTTGCTCTGCACATTGGAGATAACCTGGTGCGCGCAATCTCGATGCAGCCTACCGACGGTATGGTCCGTGGTGCAGAAGTAACAGATACAGGAACACCGATCTCAGTTCCTGTTGGTGATGTAACAAAGGGCCATGTGTTCAACACACTTGGCGAGTCACTCGATGTACCAACCTCTTCACTCGACATCAAAGAGCGTTGGCCAATTCACCGTAACGCACCAGCTTTTGATCAATTGGAGTCAAAGACTGAGATGTTTGAAACCGGAATTAAGGTTATCGATCTACTCACACCATATGTAAAGGGTGGAAAGATCGGACTCTTTGGTGGTGCAGGTGTAGGTAAGACAGTTTTGATTCAGGAGATGATTTACCGTGTAGCTGAAAACTTTGGTGGTGTATCTGTATTCGCCGGTGTTGGTGAGCGTACTCGTGAAGGTAATGACCTGTTCCTCGAAATGACCGAGACCGGTGTTATCAACAAGACCGCGTTAGTGTTTGGTCAGATGGATGAGCCACCTGGCACCCGTCTACGTGTTGCTCTATCAGCGTTAACAATGGCTGAGTACTTCCGCGATGTTCAAAAGCAGGATGTACTTTTGTTCATCGATAACATCTTCCGTTTCACACAGGCAGGTTCTGAGGTTTCAACACTTCTAGGCCGTATGCCATCTGCTGTGGGTTACCAGCCAACATTGGCTGATGAAATGGGTCAGCTACAGGAGCGCATCACATCTACACGTGGTCACTCAATTACATCTATGCAGGCGATTTACGTTCCTGCGGACGATATTACCGACCCAGCGCCACACACTACCTTTGCGCACTTAGATGCAACAACGGTGTTGTCTCGTCCAATTTCAGAGCTTGGTATCTACCCAGCTGTGGATCCACTTGACTCATCTTCACGCATCTTGGATCCACGCTACATCGGTGAGCACCACTTCCGTGTTGCTAACCGCATCAAGCAGATCTTGCAGCGTTACAAGGATCTTCAGGACATCATTGCTATCTTGGGTATCGATGAATTGTCAGAAGATGACCGTGTACTCGTAGGCCGTGCACGTCGTATCCAGCGCTTCCTTTCACAGAACACATTTGTTGCGAAGGTCTTTACAGGAATTGATGGATCATTCGTTCCTCTATCAGAGACAATTGAAGCATTTGAAGCACTTGCAGATGGAAAGTACGATCACATTCCAGAGCAGGCCTTCTTCATGTGTGGTGGACTTGCAGATGTTGAGCGCAATGCAGCTGAACTAGCAGCGAGCTTGGCGAAGTAATACATCATGGTTCTTAAAGTCGAACTTGTATCTCCAACGGCGCGGGTATGGTCGGGCGAGGCAACATCTGTCTCGGCCCGTACCATTGAAGGTGATATCGGAATTCTGAGCAATCACTCACCGCTCTTTGGAGTACTTGTCGACGGCCAGGTTGTAATCCACGGCACCAATGGAGAAGCCACAGAGTTCAAGGTCAGTGGTGGATTTTTATCGGTTGCAAACAACCGCGTATCAATCCTTACGGAGTCAATTAATTAAAGCGAGCAATTTTCTAGTTCCAAAAAGATGAAGAAGTAGCTAAACGAGTTAATTTGATAGCTTTGAAAAGATGAAGAAGCAACTACACACTTTTCTCCGCTATAAATTAACTCGTTTTTGCGTTGAAGGTAATGCTACTCGCGGGTGACCTGAGCCCCCAGGCCTTGTAACTGTTCAGCAAAATTTGGATACCCACGATCGACGTGAAAAGCCTGATCTACAGTAGTTTCACCATCTGCAACTAACGCCGCCAAGATCAACCCTGCACCTGCGCGGATATCGTGGGCTTCAACGGGTGCACCAGAGAGCTCTTCTACGCCTGTGATTGATGCGTGATGGCCATCCACGCTGACTTGTGCACCTAAGCGGCTGAGTTCGTTAACGAACATGAAGCGGGATTCAAAGACATTTTCAGTTACCAATGAATGGCCATCTGCGATTGAGTTAAGTGCGATCACCATTGGCAACAAGTCGGTAGGAAAACCTGGATAGGGAAGTGTTGCAACATCGATGGCTTGTGGCCGCCCATCCATTTTGACCCGGATTCCATCTGCAGTTGTGGTGATAATTGCACCAGCGGATGCCAACTTCTCTAATGGAAGTTCAAGATGCTCGGCAACTGCGCCCTGAATGGTGATATCTCCACGTGTCATCGCGGCAGCAAATGCCCAGGTACCAGTAATGATGCGATCGGTAATAGTTGTGTGATCAGTTGGTTGCAAGACCTCAACGCCGATGATTGTGATCATTGGTGTTCCAAGACCCTCGATCTTCGCGCCCATTGAGATTAGAAACTCTCCAAGATCGACAATATCTGGTTCCCGGGCAGCGTTATCAATAGTTGTTACACCCTTTGCCAATACGGCAGCGGTCATAATGTTTTCAGTTGCACCAACACTCGGAAAATCTAAATCAACGGGTGCTCCGGTCAGACCATTGGGGGCTTCGGCAATTACATAACCATGTTCAATATGTGCCTTTGCACCAAGTGCCTCTAAACCCTTAATGTGAAAATCTAAACCTCGCGAACCAATCGCATCTCCACCAGGAAGAGCTACATCTGCTCGACCAACACGTGCGACGAGGGGACCCAGAACATTGATTGATGCCCGCATCTTTCGTACCAGGTCATAATCTGCGCGATGAGAGGGTGTGGCGGGAACATTGATCTGCACCGTGTCTGCAGCTCTCTTGACGGTGCAGCCAAGTCGTGTCAATAAATCGGCCATGATGTCTACATCTGCGATGTCGGGAACATTTCGAATTGTGGTGGATCCAGTGGCCAGCAAAGAGGCGGCCATAAGCTTTAAAGCCGAGTTCTTAGCCCCAGTTACAGAGACTTGGCCACGCAAAGAGGTGCCGCCAACTATCCGGAAGCGATCGTGGGATGCCATAGGTGCAGTCTACTTATAAGGTAAGCCCATGGTTAATTTAACGCGTATTTACACAAAGACTGGCGATGATGGAACTACATCGTTAGGAGACATGAGCCGCACCTCAAAAAATGACCCACGACTTGAAGCGTATGCAACGGTGGATGAGGCTAACTCAACCATCGGAGTTGTTCTCTCAACCGATGGATTAACAGAGGATGTTCGAGCACTTTTAATTCGAATTCAAAACGATCTCTTTGATGTTGGTGCCGATCTTTGTACCCCAGTTGTTGATGCTCCTGCTTTCGAGCCATTGCGCGTACTTGAATCTCAGATTACATACTTAGAGGAACGAATCGATCATTACAACGCAAACCTTGAGTCATTACGCTCATTTGTATTGCCATCTGGAACCACATCTGCAGCGCATCTACATGTCGCACGCACCGTTGTACGTCGGGCAGAGCGTTGTACCTGGGCAGCCATCCATGCATTTGGCGGTGGAGTAAATCCACTGACAGCCAAGTATTTAAATCGTTGCTCTGACCTTCTCTTTGTACTTGCACGATATGCAAATAAAGAGATTGGCGATCAATTATGGGTTCCGGGAGCCAATCGCTAAGGAACCGCTGTGTAGGTATTTGATGGGACCCTCTCCTGCGGTGCGTCATTTCTACATGAGGCTTTAATTCCTGAAACTGAGTGTTCAAGTTCTATAGGCTCTCGGCTCACAATTAAGATTGTTGCGTACTTCCTCGGGCCTGTTTCACCGAATGTAGTTCTTACTGTGCCAAAGGTTTTCTTAATATTGTCCTCCGGCAAAGCAAAACCTCTAACGCTGGCTGTAATTTCCCACCACGTACAACCAGTTGCTGATGCAACTTGTACCGCTCCACAAGAGTACTTCTCGCAGACCGGAACTCCATCAATCTTTTTTGCTAAGGCGCGCGTTAGTGCTTTGTCATTTGAAGCAAGACCAACCAACTCCTTTGCCTTTGGAATCTTTGCGAAGGTATTTCCATCTTTGCTCTTTACAAAGCCCTTTGGAGGCCACACAGGTGAAGGGGAGGGAGTAATTTTCGCCCTCTTTTTTGCAGCTACTGATGAAATCTCAGCAGAGTGAGCCACCGGTGCCAATAAAATTAAGGCCAGAAGCAGGGCGATGACTCTTTTAATCACGATCCCACTTGAACTTTCGAACACTAAAGAAGATTCCGATTGCTAGCCAGATCATCAATACAACAAAGCTAGTTTGCAGCTCCCACGATTGTGCTACCTCTTGAGAAGCAAAAGATTCTGGTAGAAAGACTGAACGCATTCCTTGTGTTAGCCATTTGAGGGGAAAGATCGCTGCAACCTGCTGCATCCATGGTGGAAGTTGAGTAAAGACAAAGAAGACACCGCTAAAGAACTGCAAAATAATGACGATTGGCGAAACAACCGCGGATGCTCCACGTCCGCTCTTAGGTACTATTGAAAAAGCGATTCCAAGTGCGGTTGAGCAGGCACTTCCAAGTAAGACCAACCAAGCAAAGGTGAGCCACTTACTTGACTCTGTTGGCATTTCTAATCCAAAGAAGGCGACTCCAAATCCCAGTAACAAAAGGATCTGAATCACCATACTGACAAAAATCAGAATTGACTTTCCAATAAAATAACTAGATGCCGGCATCGGAGTTCCACGCAAACGCTTCAATGCACCAACATCACGTTCCATGGGGATAGTGATAGCCAGCGCTTGAAAACCAGTGTTAACAAGACCTGATGCGATCATTCCAGCTACGAAGTACTGCGAGAAGGTAACGCCAGGTGCAATGGTGTTCTGGAAAACTGAGCCAAAGATCGCAAGCAAGATAACTGGAAATAACAGTGTAAAGACAACTGATTCTCGCTGCCGAGCAAATTGTCGAATCTCTAAACCACCACGGCGTATACCCAATTGAAGAGCGCTAGGAATCCTATTCATCAACGCCCCCAATCATTTCTAGGTAGATATCCTCAAGTGATGGGCGCGTAACTACTAATTCAGGGACTTCTCCATTAAATCTGGTAGATAGGGCTGAAACAACGGCGGTGGGGTTATCTGTTTTTTCAGATTTAGTCTCGGCTCCATCGCGCCACTGAACAGTTGCTTGCGAAGTTGCTCTTCCACCTAGATCAGCAGGTGTTGAAACCTCCATAATCACACCCTTGTTAATAACTGCAACGCGATCGGCAAGGGCTTCGGCCTCATCTAAGTAATGGGTCGTTAGCAGGATTGAGGTGCCATCGGAGCGAAGCTGCTGAATAAGTGCCCAAAAGGCACGACGCGCCTCGGGATCAAATCCTGTCGTTGGTTCATCCAGGAAGAGCAGCTCTGGATTACCGATTATTCCTAAGGCGACATCTAACCGTCTGCGCTGACCGCCTGAAAGGTTGCGAATTAATGCGCTCTCCTTCTCCTTTAATCCGACGGAGTGAATAACCTCATCCACATTACGAGGATTTGAGTAGTAACCACTGAAGTGATGAATAGTTTCTACAACAGTTAAATCGCCCGCATCCGAGGAGCTCTGTAAAACAATTCCAATTCGATCCCGCCAGATCCGAGACTCACGACCGCGTGTCTGTGGATCAAAGCCAAGTACTGAAACTGAGCCCGCATCACGATTTCGAAAGCCCTCAAGAATTTCTACTGTAGTTGTTTTACCAGCACCATTAGGACCAAGAAGGGAGAAAATCTCACCTTGCGCGATTTCAAGATCAACACCGCGCACCGCATGGACATCGCCATAGCTTTTCTTTAGCCCTTGCACTTCGATGAGGCTCATGTGGCTACTTTACTATGCGAAAATACACCTGTGAGCCCCCGTAGAAACTACCCAAAGAAGCGACAAAAGCCCGAAGAACCTCGGGAGATAAGTATCGCTTCTACAGGCGAGAGCACAGAAGAGCACAGCGATGGTGTTTATGTCGTTAGACGGTTAACCGGTTCAGGATCAACAAAACCATATCGATGCCCAGGGTGTGATCAAATGATTCCTTTAGCGACTCCTCATGTAGTTGCATGGAGAGAGTATGACGAGGATGGACGTCGTCATTGGCATACAGCGTGCTGGTCTAAGAAAGATAAGCGCCGCCCCAATACAGAGCGCACCCGTAACGCACCCCGCTTTTAATTAAGGCCAAAGCCTGAATTTAACCTAAGCGACCCTTTAGCAACCGTGAAGCTCTAACGATTAATTGATCTGTTCCAACAGTCCTTTTAAAACTCAAAATCTTTAATGGAAGATTAAATCTAGTTCTGACAACTGTTCGTGCGTAGGTGTATTCAAGTAAACCCTCTGGCCCATGAATTCGACCATATCCACTGTCTTTTACGCCACCAAAGGGCACTGATGAGATAGCGGCGAAGGAGAATGTTGAGTTAATTGCAACCATTCCGCAGTGCAACTGAGAAGCGATTTTCTTACCTTGGCGCTTGGACCAGATATTTGCACCCAATCCATACCGAGAGTCATTTGAAAGTTCAATCGCTTCCTTCATGGATTTTACTCGGTTGATAATAATGATTGGTCCAAAGGTTTCTTCACGAACCGCTGTTGAATTCTCTGGAACATCAACCAAGATGATGGGCTGAACAAATGGTTCCTGAATAGATTTCATGCTTCCATATGCAAATCTTCCGCCATCTTTAATCGCAGCTTTTATGTGGGATGTGATTACACCAATCTGCGATGGCATTGTTGAAGCACCATAATTACCATCACCCGGTGCGCCAGCGGTCAAGGTTGAGGCAAGTGCAATCGCCTTTTCGATGAAGGCATCTGCTACCCGTTCATCCACATAGACCCGCTCAGCTCCGATACATGACTGTCCTGCATTAACCATAGCCGACCAGATTGTTGCATCCACCGCCCGGTCAAGATTGGCATCGGCGGCAACAATTACAGGATCTTTTCCACCGCACTCCAAAACTACTGGAGTCATTTGAGTTGCACAGGCAGTTGCAACCAACTTTGCAGTTCGAGTCGAACCTGTGAAGGAAAGCTTGTTAATTGCAGAGGTGCACAGAGCATTTCCAGTTTCACCTAAACCTGTAATTGTTGTAAATACTCC
>LIAM01000003.1 GCA_001438925.1 Actinobacteria bacterium BACL15 MAG-120619-bin91
GCGCAACTGACTCGTGTAAAAATTACCGCCATCAACGGCGCGAAGTAAGGGAGACGAAGTAAATGGCAAGTAAGAAGGGTGTCTCCTCGACACGAAACGGTCGCGATTCCAATCCACAGTACCTAGGAATCAAGCGTTTCGGCGGACAAGAAGTTAATGCAGGCGAAATTCTAGTTCGCCAGCGCGGAACACATTTTCACCCAGGCAAGAATGTAGGTCGCGGTAAGGATGACACCTTGTTTGCACTAGCTGCAGGTGTTGTTGAATTCGGTCGCGCTCGCGGACGCCGTGTAGTGAATGTGGCTCCGGTAGCTTAATTTTAGGTTTCTTGTAAAAGAGCGAGCCGTAATCATGCGGCTCGCTTTTTTCATTCAACGACATTGTAAGAAGCGAAGGGATTTCATAAGTGACAACATTTGTTGATCGTGTAACTCTCTACGCTACTGCCGGAAAAGGTGGCGATGGTTGTGTTTCGGTAAAGCGTGAAAAGTTCAAGCCACTGGGTGGACCAGATGGCGGTAACGGTGGACGTGGCGGAGATGTCATTCTTATTGTTGATCCAAATGTGACAACACTTTTGGATTTCCACCATTCCCCTCATCGCAAAGCAACATCTGGGCACCAAGGTTATGGTGATCGTAAAGATGGGCACCAAGGAGAAGATTTAATCCTTGGAGTTCCAAATGGAACGGTTATCTATGACAAAAGTGGTGAACAAATCGCAGATTTGATAGGTAATGGAACAACTTTTGTAGCAGCCCAAGGTGGCTTTGGTGGTTTAGGAAACCTTGCGCTTTCATCCTCAAAGCGACGTGCTCCAGGTTTTGCATTACTAGGTGAGCCAGGAGAAGAGCGCACCTTAATTTTAGAGTTAAAGAGTGTTGCAGATATTGCTTTGGTTGGATTTCCAAGTGCTGGAAAATCCTCTTTAATTGCAGCGGTTTCTGCCGCTCGTCCAAAGATCGCTGATTATCCATTCACGACCTTGGTGCCAAACCTTGGTGTTGTGCAAGCTGGCGAAACACGTTTTACAGTTGCAGATGTTCCAGGTCTTATTCCGGGTGCATCACAAGGAAAGGGATTAGGTCTTGAATTCCTTCGTCACGTCGAACGGTGCGTTGCCTTAGTACATGTTTTGGATTGCGGAACATTGGAAACAGATCGCAACCCTGTCGCAGATCTTGAAGCGATTGAAAATGAGTTAGCGCTATACGGGGGTCTTGAGGATCGTGTCCGTATCGTTGCCTTAAACAAGATTGATCTACCTGATGGCAAAGCTATGGCCGATATGGTTGAACAAGAGCTGCGCGACAAGGGGTACGAGGTGTACGCGGTTTCTGCAGCATCACGAGAAGGTCTGCAGGATCTCATATACGCAATGGGCCGCTTAGTTCACAAAAATCGGGTCGAGGCGGCGATCCCAGAGCGCACACGAATTATTTTGCGACCAGTTGCAGTTGATGATTCTGGATTTTTTGTCCATGCAAACGCTGATGAATCCTTCACGATTCGCGGCAAAAAGGTTGAACGTTGGGTTCGTCAAACTAACTTTAAAAATGCCGAGGCGATCGGATACCTTGCAGATCGTTTGGCACAACTTGGAGTTGAGAAAGAGTTGTACAAAAAGGGCGCTGTTGCCGGCAGTGAAGTTCGTATCGGCGATGGTGACACCGAGGTTGTATTTGATTGGGAGCCAACTATTGAAGCTGGCGCAGAACAGCTTGCCGGTCACCTACATCGCCGCGGTGAAGACTCACGTCTTGAATCAACATGGAATATGCCTGAGCGTGTTGAGGATATTTTGAGTGATGATGAGATCGCAAAGCAGTGGGAATACAACGTAGTTGACCCCTACACGCCTAAACTTTCTGCACCTATTACCGATGTTAATGCCCTAGGGGAAAATCAAGAGGATGGAGATGACAAGTGAGCCGAGAACAGATCACCTCTGCAAAACGCATCGTCATCAAGATTGGATCATCCTCTCTTACTGGTAAAGCCGGATCAGCTCTCGATGCCACCGCAGTAAACAAACTTGTAGATGTGGTTGCCGCCTGCAAAAAGCGTGAAGCCGAAGTTGTAGTTGTTTCCTCTGGTGCAATTGCAGCAGGACTCGCACCACTTGGCTTAACAACCCGCCCTAAGGATTTAGCAACACAGCAAGCAGCTGCATCTGTGGGTCAAGGATTACTAGTTGCTCAATACACCCAAAGTTTTGCCCGCCATGCAATTACAGCATCACAAGTTTTGTTAACAACTGAAGATGTGGTTCGTCGATCCCATTATCAAAACGCTCAGCGCACCTTGTATAAGTTACTGCAGTTAGGTGTTGTGCCAATTATTAATGAAAATGACTCTGTTGGAACACAAGAGATTCGTTTTGGCGATAATGATCGTTTAGCCGCTCTCGTTGCGCTATTGATTGGCGCAGATTTATTGGTCCTTATCTCAGATATTGATGCGCTGTATGACGCACCTCCATCACAAGGAGGAGCACAAAAAATTTATGAGGTGGCATCTGTTGCAAATATTGAGGGAATAACTCTGGGTGGTGCAGGTACCGCCGGAGTCGGAAGTGGAGGAATGGTGACAAAAGTTGAGGCTGCCCGAATTGCAACCTCTGCTGGCATTCCAATGTTGCTAACTTCACTACAGGATTCAGGTAAATCACTAGCTGGAGAAAAAATTGGAACCCATTTTCATGCTCAAGCTAGCAAGACAACCTCACGTCTTTTGTGGTTAGCACATGCGACAAACTCACATGGAAAGTTGATTTTGGATGCTGGTGCGGTAACCGCAATTTTAGAACGTGGAGTTTCTTTACTTCCTGCGGGAGTAACTGCTGTTGAAGGTGAGTTCATTGCAGGAGATGCTGTAGAACTAGTAGGTCCAGATGGTGCTGTTATCGCACGCGGTCTCGTTGCATTTGATTCCACAGATTTGCCACAGATGTTGGGCAGATCAACAAAGGAGCTCGCTGCAGTCTTAGGTGCAGAGTATGAACGTGAATTAGTCCACAGAGATGATTTGGTGTTGATCTAAATGAGTGCACAGCAATTGATTTCACAGCTTGCAGACTCTGCACGTATCGCTGGAAAAACCTTGAGTATTTCCACTGGAGCACAACGTAAAGCGGCTCTGAATGTAATCGCCGATGCGATCGAAGCCAGAAGTGGCAATATCCTTGCCGCTAATGAAAAGGATATGGAAGCAGGTCGCGCCGCTGGCCTGAACTCCTCGCTGTTAGATCGTCTTTTGTTAACCCCCGAACGTATTAAAGGGATTGCAGGGGGAGCACGCCAAGTAAGTGAGCTTGAAGATCCGCTCGGCAAAACTCTGCGTAAATCAACTTTGCCTAATGGAATTGAATTAGAGCAAATCTCCGTTCCATTTGGAGTAATTGGAATGGTGTACGAAGCACGTCCCAATGTCACTGTAGATGCTGCGGTAATTTTATTGATGTCTGGCAACGCAGCTCTCCTGCGCGGTTCATCAAGTGCAGCGCACAGCAATGAGGTTTTAGTACGCGTTATGCGGGATGCGTTGGCCTCAACCTCAATTTCACCAGATGTGATTCAACTGGTGCCATCAGAGGATCGTGAAACCGTCAAGGCGCTACTTAATGCTCGTGGAAAGGTAGATCTAGTAATTCCTCGCGGAAGCGCAGCGCTGATTCGAATGGTGGTCGATGAGTCATCGGTTCCAACCATTGAAACCGGTGCCGGTGTTTGCCATGTCTACATCGATGAGTTTGCCGATTTAAGCAAGGCTGTTCCCATTATTATTAACTCAAAGGTTCAGCGACCAAGTGTGTGCAACGCTGCAGAGACCTTATTAGTCCATTCAGCAATCGCCGATTCATTTATGCCAACTGCGCTCAAAGCACTTCATGAAGCGGGCGTGATTGTGCATTGTGACGAGGCTTCTTTAGCAATTGCCAAGAGTGCAAATATCCCAGCCACCTTGGCAACCGAAGAGAACTTCTGCACTGAATACGGCACGCTAGAGATGAACGTTGCAATCGTTGATTCTGTCGATGCGGCAAGTGCGCACATTGCAAAATACGGCACTCAGCACACTGAAGCCATACTTTCTGAGAACAAAGAAAATGTGAAGAGATTTATTGCTCTGGCAGATTGTGCAGCGGTGATGGTTAATACATCCACCAGATTTACAGATGGCGAGCAGATGGGGTTTGGGGCTGAAATCGGTATCTCAAATCAAAAATTGCATGCCAGAGGTCCGATGGGGCTAGAGGCGATGACAACGACTACATGGATTGTTACTGGAAATGGGCAGATTCGCAGTTAGGGCTTAATTTAATTAGACTTAAGCCCATGAGCAGCCTTTCCCGCGATGATGTCGCCAAGCTTGCAGGCCTAGCCCGCATTGAAATGAGCGAAGAAGAGTTAGTCAATCTCTCCCAGGAGTTCACCGTAATTTTGGATGCCGTTGCTCGTGTGCAGGAAGTTGCTGGAGCAGATGTTGAACCAACCTCACACCCGTTGCCTCTTCGCAATGTTTTCCGTGCAGATGTAGTTGTCCCAAGTCTTACTCCCGAAGAAGCACTCTCTGGTGCACCTGCTCAAGAGGAACAACGTTTCCGCGTTCCGCAGATTTTGGGTGAAGAGTGATTCGTAACTCTGCAGCTGAAATGGCAGCAAAACTTGTTGCCGGTGAGACAACATCTGTTGCTTTAACTCAAGCGCACTTAGATCGTATTGCTGCAGTTGATACCGATGTGCATGCATTTTTGTATGTAGATACCGAGGGTGCGTTGGCCCAAGCCGCCGCAGTTGATGCAAAGCGCGCAAAGGGTGAAAAGTTGTCACCACTTGCAGGCGTCCCACTTGCACTTAAAGATGTCATGGCGCAAAAAGGTGTTCCAACTACATGTGGTTCAAAGATTCTTGAAGGCTGGCGACCACCCTATGACTCAACTGTTGTAGCAAATCTGAAGAAAAATGACATAGTTATTTTGGGTAAGACCAATATGGATGAGTTTGCGATGGGTTCATCAACTGAAAACTCTGCATATGGTCCAACACATAACCCTTGGGATTTAAGCCGTATTCCTGGTGGTTCTGGTGGTGGTTCATCTGCCGCACTTGCCGCCTTTGAAGCACCACTTGCAATTGGAACCGATACTGGTGGATCAATTCGCCAACCTGCAGCTGTAACTGGAACTGTGGGAGTTAAGCCAACGTATGGCGGCGTTTCACGATTTGGTTTGGTCGCTTTCTCATCTTCACTTGATCAAGCAGGCCCATGCGCGCGCACAGTTTTGGATACTGCCCTATTGCATGAAGCAATTGCAGGACATGATCCAAAGGATGCAACAAGCATCAACGCACCAGTTCCTCAAGTAGTTGCCGCCGCAAAATCTGGCGATGTAAAGGGAATGAAAATTGGTGTTGTTAAGGAACTCAATGGCGATGGATATCAACCAGGAGTTCGCGCCCGCTTTGAAGAATCTCTTGAGCTTCTTGCAAAAGCTGGAGCTGAAATTGTTGAAGTATCTGCGCCAAACTTTGAATACGCCCTTGCTGCATATTATTTAATCGCACCATCTGAGTGTTCATCTAACTTAGCCCGCTTTGATGCGATGCGTTACGGCTTGCGCGTAGGTGATATAGATGGTGCTTCTGCTGAATCTGTCATGAACTTGACCCGCGAAGTAGGTTTTGGCAAAGAGGTAAAGCGTCGCATTATTTTGGGTACTTACGCCTTGTCATCTGGTTATTACGATGCTTATTACGGAAGTGCTCAAAAGGTGCGCACTCTGATTACGCAAGATTTCATCAAAGCGTTTGAAAAAGCCGATGTATTGGTTTCACCAACCTGTCCAACTACTGCATTTAAAATCGGCGAGAAAGCTAATGATCCATTGGCTATGTACCTCAATGACATCGCAACTATCCCAGTAAACATGGCTGGAATCGGTGGAATGTCTCTGCCATCAGGTTTAGCAGATGAGGATGGCTTGCCTGTAGGTTTCCAAATCATGTCTCCTGTAATGAAAGATGAACGTATGTACTCAGTGGGCGCAGCTCTTGAAGCAGCACTTCTCACTCAGTGGGGTGCGCCATTACTGGATAAAGCTCCACTTCTAGGAGGTGCACGATGACACTTTCTTATGATGATGTAGTTGCTAAATACGAACCAGTATTGGGTCTTGAAGTACATGTTGAGCTCAACACAAACTCAAAGATGTTTTGTGGTTGCAGCACCGTTTTCGGTGCTGAACCAAATACGCAAACATGCCCAGTGTGCCTGGCTTTGCCTGGTGCTTTGCCTGTGGTTAATGAAAAGGCAATCGAGTCAACGATCAAGATTGGTCTAGCGCTGAACTGCTCTATCGCGCCATTTTCACGTTTTGCTCGTAAGAACTACTTCTATCCAGATATGCCAAAGAACTTCCAGATTTCTCAGTATGACGAACCGATCTGCGTTGATGGATATGTAGATGTAGAAATTGAAACTGATGAGGGTCCCAAGAAATTCCGCGTAGAGGTCGAGCGCGTTCACATGGAAGAAGACACCGGAAAGTCGTTGCACGTAGGTGGCGCAACTGGTCGTATTCATGGCGCTGAATACTCATTGCTTGATTACAACCGTGCCGGAATTCCATTAGTCGAAATCGTGACAAAGATTGTTCCTGGCACAGGAAAGTACGCACCAGAGGTTGCCAAAGCATATGTTGCCGAACTCCGCGACATTCTGCGTGCACTGGGTGTGAGCGATGTAAAGATGGAGCAAGGATCATTGCGTTGTGATGCAAACGTCTCATTACGTTTGATTGGTGCTGAAAAGTTAGGCACACGAAGTGAAACCAAAAATGTTAACTCGTTGCGTTCAGTAGAGCGTGCGGTTCGTGGCGAAATGATCCGCCATGCAGAGCTACTCAACGCTGGTGGGCGCGTTGTTCAAGAGACCCGCCACTTCCAAGAGGACACAGGACTTACTCGTTCTGGGCGTTCAAAGGAACAAGCCGAGGATTACCGTTACTTCCCTGAACCAGATCTAGTGCCAGTTGCACCAGATGCTGCCTGGATTGAAGAGCTACGTGCAACTTTGCCAGAGCGTCCATCGATTCGTCGCAAGCGTTTGCAGGAGGTATGGGCGGTTCCTGATAAGGAAATGGCTGCGATGATCAACGCAGATGTTCTAGATATTGTCGAAGCAACTGTTTTACTAGGTTCTGATCCAACGAAGGCGCGCAGTTGGTGGCTGGGTGAGATCTCGCGCATTGCAAATGATAAAAATATTGCCATCGCAAATTTAGCGATCACTCCGCAGGATGTAGCAGAGATTGTGGCACTTGTTAATGCCGGTGAATTGACAGACAAACTTGCTCGCCAAGTGGTTGAGGGTGTTATCGCTGGAGAAGGACAGCCAGCCGACGTTGTTGCAAAGCGTGGAATCAAAGTTGTAAACGATGATGGTGCATTGATGGCAGCAATTGAAAAGGTCTGCGCTGAACAAACAGAAACTGCTGAAAAAGTTCGCAATGGACACTTACCTGCAGCTGGAGCATTAATTGGTGCGGTCATGAAAGAGACAAAGGGCCAAGCAGATGCTGCTCGAGTTCGAGAGCTTCTACTTGGCCACTTAGGTCAAGCGACTAGTTAGTGAAGGCCAGCGCCTTCTGTTTCAACCAATGAATCTTTACCAACATTGATGAAGAAGAACAACACAATCGCACCAACAAATAGCAACCCTGCGCTGAACTTAAATGCCACTGTAAAGCCATGAGTCATAGCAAATGGCATTAACTTCTCACCCAATTGAGCATTTGCTGTTGCATATGTAGTCGTTGCTGTTGCGGCAACGGTGTTAAGAAGTGCCACACCCAGTGAACCGCCTACTTGCTGGCTGGTATTGAGCATAGCACTTGCAACACCTGTGTCATGAGGTGAAACAGCGTGAAGGGCCGTAGAAGTCAGTGGAATGAAGACAAGTGCCATTCCGCTAGAAATAATCAAAAGTGCGGGTAGAACATGTGTTGAATAAGAAGTTTCTGGGGTAATTCGAGCAATCATCAACATTCCGACACTTGCGGCTATCAATCCTGGAACCATCAAAGCTCGCGGACCAAACTTTGGAAGCAGTTGAGATGCAACTCCGGCAAAGACAATTATTCCAAAAGTAAATGGCAAAAACGCAAAGCCAGAACGCAGTGGCGTGTAACCAAGGACTACCTGTAGATAGAGCCCTAAGAATAAAAACATTGAGAATAAGCCAGCACCAACAACCAAGGAACCTAAGTAGGAACCTCCTCGGTTTCGATCGGTAACAACGCGCAGTGGCATCAATGGGTTCTTAACACGCTTCTCGATAAGTACAAAAGTTCCTAGTAGGAATATCGCTGCCATTAAGAAACCAATAGTTAAGGTGTCACTCCATCCGCTGACAGCCGCCTCGTGGAATCCATACGTTAATGCGAATAATCCTGCTGTCGCCGCGAATACACCAGGGATGTCATAAGAGTTATCACCTTGAGCCTTAGATTCCTTGACGAACTTAATGGCAAGGATTGCAGCAAAGATTGCAATTGGAGTGTTCACTCCTAGGCACCAACGCCATGAGAAGTACTCAGTTAACGCGCCACCCAGAATCAAGCCAATTGCTGCGCCGCCTCCTGAGATTGCACCGATTACACCAAAAGCTTTTGCGCGCTCTTTTGGAACTGTAAAAGTCACCGAGATGATTGCCAAAGCTGCGGGTGCAAGCAGAGCTGCAAATACACCCTGAAGTGCACGTGAGGCATAAAGCATGCCCTCATTTGGAGCGACTCCACCAAGTGCAGATGCTGCAGCAAATCCCGCTAAACCAATGAGAAATATTCTCTTGCGTCCCATGTAGTCACCTATACGGCCACCTAAGAGGAGCAGGGAACCAAAGGCCAATGTGTAGGCGGTAATTACCCATTGCTGATTAGCATCGGAGATACCCAGCTCCAATTTTGCGCTAGGGATCGCAATATTCATGATTGAACTATCAAGAACGATCATTAATTGAGCGATTGCAACTACAAATAAGGTACGCCATCTTGTTGGGTCTAGGATTTTTGTTGGGTCTAGGATTTGGATCGGTGAGGTCTGTGACACGTTATTGCTCCAATTATTCGACTGATAAATGAGTTAGCTAGAGGGTAGAATTCTCTCATGCCTAACATGAAGCCGCGCTCCAATGTAGTTACCGATGGACTCGAAAGAGCACCAGCGCGCGGAATGTTGCGAGCCGTTGGTATGGGTGATGATGATTGGGTAAAACCACAGATCGGTATTGCATCATCATGGAATGAAATCACACCATGCAACCTTTCATTAGATCGTTTAGCAAAGGCTTCAAAGCAGGGCGTTATCGATGCAGGCGGCTTTCCAATGCAGTTTGGAACAATTTCAGTTTCCGATGGAATTTCAATGGGCCATGAAGGTATGCATTTTTCTCTTGTATCTCGAGAAGTAATTGCAGACTCAGTTGAATGTGTGATGCAAGCAGAACGTCTAGATGGCATGGTTACCTTTGCAGGGTGTGATAAATCACTTCCAGGAATGATGATGGCTGCAGCACGAATCGATGTCGCAAGTGTTTTTGTTTATGCAGGATCAACTCTTCCTGGTCAGGTTGATGGAAAAGATGTCACGATCATCGATGCATTTGAGGCGGTTGGTGCTTGTGCACGTGGCTTAATTACTCAAGATCGTGTCGATCAAATTGAACGTGCGATCTGCCCCGGTGAAGGTGCTTGTGGAGGTATGTACACCGCCAACACAATGGCAAGTATTGGTGAGGCGATTGGTCTTTCGCTTCCAGGATCGGCGGCACCTCCTGCCGTTGATCGTCGCAGAGATACCTATGCAATCGCTTCGGGTGCGGCGGTGGTTGAGCTTATTCGCCAAGGAATCACTACACGCGATATTTTAACTAAGCCTGCCTTTGAAAATGCAATCACTATTTTGATGGCGTTAGGTGGTTCTACAAACGCAGTTCTTCACTTATTAGCTATTGCAAATGAAGCTCATGTTGATCTTTCACTCGATGATTTCCATCGGATTGGTTCAAAGGTCCCATTGCTTGGAGATCTCAAGCCATTTGGAAAGTTTGTAATGAGTGATGTAGATAAGGTCGGCGGAATCCCAGTTGTTCTCAAGGGATTACTCGATGCCGGATTACTTCACGGAGATGTATTAACTGTCACCGGAAAGACCATGGCGGAAAATCTCAAGGAGATCGCACCACCAGATCCAGATGGACAGATTCT
The DNA here is from genome assembly GCA_001438925.1 of Actinobacteria bacterium BACL15 MAG-120619-bin91. Classification (GTDB taxonomy): domain Bacteria; phylum Actinomycetota; class Actinomycetes; order Nanopelagicales; family Nanopelagicaceae; genus Planktophila. The sequence goes on from LIAM01000003.1 coordinate 10,268, forward strand.
CAAAGCCGTTTCCTCACCAATGTCTACCGATGTTGGAATCACAATTCTTGGCGGAACCCTTGCAACAGAAGGTGCCGTGTGTAAGACAGCAGGAATTGGAATTGAAAGTTTTGAAGGACCAGCACGAGTGTTTGAACGTGAACAAGCTGCGATGGAAGCACTTGAAAACGGAACGATTCAAGCCGGCGATGTTGTTGTAATTCGCTATGAAGGTCCTAAGGGCGGACCAGGAATGCGCGAAATGTTAATGATTACCGGCGCTATTAAGGGTGCAGGATTAGGTAAATCAACCCTGCTCTTAACTGATGGACGTTTCTCTGGAGGATCAACTGGTTTATGTGTTGGTCATGTTGCCCCTGAAGCAGTTGATGGGGGACCGATCGCATTTATTAAAGATGGCGATTTTGTGCGCATCGATATCACTAATCGCACCCTTGATTTATTGGTAGATCCGGCAGAGTTAGAAGCGCGAAAAGTTGGCTGGAAGCCATTGGGACATAAGTACTCACGTGGCGTTTTGGCCAAGTATTCAAAGTTGGTGGGCTCTGCATCCAAGGGCGCGGTCTGCGATTAAGCAGGATTGCCCAAATTATGAGATCCCCATCTCATCTCTTGACCTTGAGCCTGCTTCATTGGAGAATAAGCGCGTGAGCACAACATTTGTGGTGGTGATTTAAGGGCGCCTGATCGATTTTTGATCATGCGCCACCCTCAGTTATCTGGGGGTTTTTTCATTTAGAGATTTGAAAGGAGATGGATATGAGCAGGAAGATGAGTGGAGCTAGTTCACTCGTGCAATCTTTGGAGTCTGCCGGCGTCGATGTGATGTTTGGAATTCCAGGTGGTGCAATTCTTCCTGCCTACGATCCAATCTTTGATAGCAGTATCCGACATATCTTGGTTCGACATGAACAAGGTGCCGGACATGCAGCAACTGGTTATGCGCAAGTAACAGGACGTGTAGGCGTTTGTATTGCAACATCTGGCCCGGGTGCAACAAACCTGGTTACACCGCTTGCAGATGCTGCAATGGATTCAGTTCCTTTGGTTGCGATCACTGGCCAAGTTCCCTCAGCGGCAATCGGAACAGATGCATTTCAAGAGGCAGATATTCGTGGTATCACGATGCCATTTACAAAGCACAACTATTTGATTACCGATCCTAATGATATTCCTCGTGCAATCGCTGAAGCTTTTTACATCGCTGGCACTGGCCGGCCAGGCCCGGTGTTGGTTGATATCGCAAAGGATGCGCTGCAGAAAGAAACTGATTTTGTGTGGCCAAGCCAACTTTCTCTGCCTGGTTACCATCCCCAGCTTGAACCTGAAAATCAGGCGATTAAAGATGCTGCAGCGTTAATCGCTCAATCCTCAAAACCAGTTCTTTACGTTGGCGGAGGAGTCATCAAGGCAAATGCATCTAAAGAGTTAATGCAGCTTGCAGAGTTAGTTGGAGCACCAGTTGTTACAACTTTGATGGCGCTTGGATCATTTCCAGATAGCCATCCTCAACACTTTGGTATGCCCGGCATGCATGGAACGGTTGGAGCGGTAACCGCACTTCAAAAGGCTGACTTGCTTATAACTTTAGGTGCACGATTTGATGATCGTGTAACCGGAAAGCTTTCAACATTTGCAGTTAATGCAAAGGTTATTCATGCAGATATCGACCCTGCCGAAATCGGAAAGAATCGATTTGCAGATGTTCCTGTAGTCGGCGATCTGAAGCACACCATTTCAGCATTAATTCCCGCCATAAAGGCGGAGTTTGCAAAGGGGCGTGCCGATCTTGCTCCGTGGCTAGCTTCTATGAACAAGCTACGTGCTACTTATCCACTGGGGTATGACGCTCCTAAAGATGGCTCCTTGTCTCCGCAATATGTCATTGAACGGATCAGTGCACTTACTGGGCCAGAGGCGATCTATGTTGCAGGTGTTGGTCAACATCAGATGTGGGCGGCTCAATTTGTTAAGTATGAAAACCCACGTACATGGCTCAACTCTGGTGGCCTTGGAACTATGGGTTACGCCGTTCCTGCTGCCATGGGTGCAAAGGTTGGTGCACCTGATGCAACGGTATGGGCGATCGATGGTGATGGATGTTTCCAGATGACAAATCAAGAGCTTGTCACTTGTGCGCTAAACAACATTCCAATCAAGGTTGCAATTATCAATAATGAATCCCTGGGCATGGTTCGTCAGTGGCAAACCTTGTTCTACGAAGGTCGATACTCAAACACTAATTTGGAATCAAAGAGAGTCCCAGATTTTGTTAAGTTAGCTGATGCAATGGGTTGCGTGGGATTGACTTGTGATCGTCCAGAAGATGTTGATGCAATCATTAAGAAAGCTAATGCAATTAATGATCAACCAGTAGTAGTTGATTTCCGGGTATTCCGCGATGCAATGGTGTGGCCAATGGTTGCCGCGGGTACATCAAATGATGACATTAAAATTGCGCGCGAAATGGCGCCTGACTGGGATTCACAGGAGCTCTAATGAGTACACATACACTTTCAGTTCTGGTTGAAAACTCACCAGGTGTACTTGCTCGCGTAGCTGGCCTTTTCTCACGACGTGCCTACAACATTGATTCACTGGCTGTCGGTCCAACAGAAAACCCTGATATTTCCAGAATGACAATTGTAATCAACGTAGAAAGTCACTCTTTAGAGCAGGTAATTCGCCAACTTGATAAGTTGGTTAATGTTATTCATATCGCCGAACTAAAACTGAGTGATTCAGTCCAGGCTGAACTTCTACTGGTAAAGATCTCCGCCACATCAAAGAATCGATTTGATGTTGATGCGGTGCTAGATACTTATGGGGCGGCAATCGTTGATGAGGATGCTGACTCAATGACCATCGAGGCAACTGGTGATGCCGCCAAGATCAGTGACCTACTTAACGCTCTTGAGCGATTTGGTATCCGCGAGTTAGCTCAATCAGGCTTAGTAGCGATCGAGCGTGGCAGCGGCTCGCTGGCAGACCGTACCCTTAGCACCCAAAGTATTCCTACCGCTGATAGCGGGCAGGCTGATTACCAAAACTAAAACTAACAAAGGACGATGAGGAGAAATACCGTGGCAGCAACGATGTATCACGAAGAGGATGCTGATCTATCGATCATCCAAGGTCGCAAGGTCGCGATCATCGGTTACGGCTCACAAGGACATGCTCACGCACTTAACCTGCGTGATAGCGGTGTCGATGTTCGAGTTGGTCTTAAGGATGGTTCACCATCTCGTGCAAAGGCAGAGGCTGAAGGTCTGCGTGTAACAACCGTTGCTGAAGCGGTTAAAGAGTCAACTGTCATCATGATCTTGGCCCCAGATCACTTGCAGCGTCACATTTACACCGAATCAATTTTGCCTAACCTCAAAGATGGCGATGCATTGTTCTTTGGACATGGATTCAATATTCGCTTTGGTTACATCAAGCCAACCGCATCAGTTGATGTCTGTATGGTTGCGCCAAAGGGTCCAGGACACCTTGTGCGTCGCGAGTACGCAGCAGGTCGTGGAGTTCCAGTAATTGTTGCAGTTGAACAGGATTCAACGGCAAGTGCATGGCCGTTGACACTGTCTTATGCCAAGGCGATCGGTGGACTCCGAGCTGGTGGAATCCTTACAACATTTACGGAAGAGACCGAGACCGATCTATTCGGAGAACAATCTGTTCTGTGTGGCGGCGCATCACAGCTAGTTATGTATGGCTTTGAAGTTCTAACAGAAGCGGGATACCAGCCAGAGGTTGCATACTTCGAGTGCTTGCATGAATTAAAGTTGATCGTTGACCTTATGTACGAGGGCGGAATCGCAAAGCAGCGTTGGTCAGTTTCTGACACAGCAGAGTTTGGTGATTATGTCTCGGGTCCACGTGTGATTGATCCACGTGTGAAGGAGAACATGAAGGCGGTTCTTGCAGATATCCAAAGTGGAGCATTTGCAAAGCGCTTCATCGATGATCAAGAGGCTGGTGGAGTTGAATTTAAGGCACTTCGCACAAAGGGTGAGACTCACCCAATTGAGGCTGTTGGCCGCGAACTTCGCAAGATGTTTTCATGGATGAAGCAGTCAAAGGGTGACGATTACAAGGAAGGCAGCGCAGCGCGTGGCTAAACCTATTGTTTTAATCGCTGAAGAGCTCAGCCCTGCAACACTTGAAGCGCTCGGTCCTGATTTTGAGGTTGTTAACTGCGACGGTGCAAACCGCGCAGAACTTCTTGCAGCGCTAGCTAAGGGTGTTGATGCGGTTTTGATCCGTTCTGCCACCAAGATGGATGCAGAAGCGATCGCAGTGGCTAAGGGTTTAAAGGTAATTGCACGTGCAGGTGTTGGCCTTGATAACGTAGATATTCCTGCGGCAACAGCGGCAGGTGTCATGGTTGTTAACGCACCAACATCAAATATTGTTTCAGCGGCAGAGTTAGCAATTGCGCTACTGATGTCATCTGCGCGGTTTGTTTCACCAGCTCATGCAGCTTTGCGTAACGGCAAGTGGGCGCGTTCAAAATACACAGGCGCAGAGATCTTTGAAAAGACACTTGGAATTGTTGGCTTTGGACGTATCGGTCAATTAGTTGCACACCGTATGCAGGCATTTGGAATGGATGTAGTTGCCTACGATCCATATCTACAGCCAGCACGTGCGGCGCAACTTGGTGTTCGCTTAGTTGAATTAGATGAACTTCTCAAAGTTTCTGATTTCATCACTATTCACCTTCCAAAGACAAAGGAAACTGCTAACTTAATTGGCGTAGAAGCGCTGAAAAAGGTTAAGCCAACTGTACGCATCATTAACGCTGCTCGTGGCGGGGTACTAGATGAGGCTGCATTATTTGATGCGATCACCGAAGGTCGTGTGGCCGGTGCTGGTCTTGATGTGTTCTCAACAGAGCCATGCACAGACTCACCACTATTTACTTTGGATCAAGTAGTTGCAACACCTCACTTAGGTGCTTCAACTGATGAGGCCCAAGAGCGCGCAGGCATCGCCGTTGCAGTTTCAGTGCGTAAAGCACTTGCAGGCGAACTAGTTCCTGATGCGGTCAATGTAAAGGGTGGAGCGATTCATGAAGAGATTCGCCCAAGTCTGCCTTTGGTTGAAAAGATGGCTCAGATCGCAACGGCAATTGCAGGAGAAGCTCCAGTAAGTATGGATTTGATTGTTAAGGGCGATATCTCTGGGCATGACTCTTCAATCCTTGCAACTAGCGCACTGAAGGGTGCATTACTTGGTTGCGGATTATCAGATGTCACCTACGTTAATGCACCAGCACTTTCTGCAGAGCGCGGATTAACCTCATCTGTATCAACAGATCCTGAAAGCCCTGAATTCCGCAGCATGATCTCACTTCGCGCAGCACTTGCCGATGGCAGGATTGTTACAGTCGATGGAACTTTGATGGGAATTCGCAAAGTTGAAAAGATCATTGCAATTGATGGCTTTGATCTAGATCTTCCACCCACTGAAAATCTCTTGTTCCTTCGTTACTCAGATAAGCCAGGTGTTGTTGGCGCTGTTGGTAACGCCCTTGGAAAAGCTGGCATCAATATCGCAGGTATGCAGGTTGCGCGTAGCGCAGCGGGCGGAGATGCATTGATGGCCCTTACCGTTGATTCACAGATTAATGAGGAGCTACTTATCTCTGTTAAGAAGGACATAGGAGCAGAAGTTGTTCGCTCCGTAACTTTGGTGGGGTAATGAGAACAATTAATTTAGCTGTTATCGCTGGCGATGGAATCGGCCCTGAGGTAGTGCATGAAGGACTCAAGGTTCTAGATATTGTCGCAAAGAGGTATTCGGTTGAGTTTAAGAAAACCTCCTATGATCTTGGCGCAGCCTTTTGGCATCGCACCGGCGAGGTCTTGCCAGATGCCACCTTGGCAGAGCTTGCAAAGGCGGATGTAATTTTGCTTGGCGCGGTGGGAGATCCAACTGTTCCAAGTGGCGTTCTAGAGCGTGGTCTTTTGTTAAAACTTCGCTTCGCCTTTGATCATTACATCAACCTACGTCCGGCGCGCTTAATGCCTGGTGTCACAGGTCCTCTTGCAACCAAAGCTCCTATTGATTTTGTTGTTGTTCGCGAAGGCACAGAAGGCCCATATGTTGGCGCGGGCGGGGTACTTGCAGAAGGCACAGCTGCCGAGATTGCAACTGAGGAAAGCCTTAATACCCGACGTGGTGCAGAACGTGTTATCCGTGATGCATTTGAGCGTGCTTCACAGCGCGAACGTAAGAAGCTAACACTTGTACACAAAAACAATGTTTTGACCCGTGCAGGTGGTTTGTGGACTCGTACCTTTAACGAGGTTGCAAAGGAGTACCCAGCGATCACAACTGATTATCTACATGTAGATGCAGCATCAATGTTCTTTGTTACAAATCCAGAGCGATTTGATGTTGTTGTCACAGATAACTTATTTGGAGACATCCTGACTGATATCGCCGCAGCGATCTGTGGTGGAATTGGACTTGCCGCATCTGGAAATATCAACCCAACTGGAAAGTTCCCCTCAATGTTTGAGCCTGTTCATGGCTCAGCACCAGATATAGCCGGAAAGAACTTAGCTGATCCAACAGCAACGGTTATGTCAGTTGCCATGATGCTTGATCACCTAGGACTTAATGATGCTGCTCGCGATGTTGAAACGGTGGTTGCTGCAGATCTGTTGTCACGTGGAGATAAGAAGCGCAGTACAACAGAGATTGGGGATGCGCTAGCAAGCGCACTGTAATCATGAAGATCACTCTCAATCCCAACGCTAAAGATGCAGCAACGCGTGATGCATTGGTTGCCGAAGGTGGCTTTGGTAAGTACTACACAGATCACATGGTGATGTGTGAGTGGAGTGAAAAGGATGGTTGGGGAGAACCTCATCTCATGCCATACGGACCAATCTCTTTGGATCCAGCAACAGCGGTTTTTCACTACGGACAAGAGATCTTTGAGGGCATGAAGGCCTATCGCCAACCAGATGGTTCTATTGCACTGTTTCGTCCAACTGCAAATGCACAAAGATTTATTAACTCTGCACGACGATTGGCACTGCCTGAGATGCCGGTAGAACTATTTATGGAAACCGTTGAAGCCCTTGTTGCTCAAGATGCGGGCTGGGTTCCAAGCAAGGTGGGTGAATCCCTTTATATCCGTCCATTTATGATCGCAACTGAGGTTGGTCTTGGTGTACGTCCATCTAACAAGGCAAGTTACATACTTATTGCAACCCCAGCAGGTGCCTACTTTGATCCATCAAAGGCGGTCTCTGTGTGGATTTCAACTGAGTATGTACGTGCTGCTCAAGGCGGAACGGGCGAGGCGAAGTGCGGCGGAAATTACGCAGCATCTCTTGTTGCGCAAAGGGCTGCAGCTAAAGAGGGATGCGATCAGGTTGTGTGGATCGATGCAAAAGAGCGTAAATGGGTTGAGGAGATGGGCGGCATGAACCTTTACTTTGTTAAGGGCAAAGGTGCAGAAGCAACAGTTATTACTCCAAAACTTACGGGAACTTTGTTGCCAGGTATTACTCGCGATTCAATTTTGTCAGTTGCTGCAGACCTTGGATACAAGGTCGATGAGGTAATGCTCTCAGTTGATGATTGGCGCAATGGTGTTACATCTGGTGAGATCACTGAAATCTTTGCTTGCGGAACCGCTGCCGTTGTCTCACCCGTTGGCCAAGCAAAGAGTGCGATGGGTACCTGGGTCACGGGCGATGGTCAACCAGGAACAATCACGATGCAGATTCGCAACCATCTACTTGCTATCCAGCATGGCACAATCGCAGATAAGCACAACTGGATGAGTGCGGTTAAGTAATGCCAGTCAATGACTCATTCCATATCTATGACACAACCCTTCGCGATGGAGCACAGCAAGAGGGTTTAAATCTTTCTGTTCATGACAAGATGAACATTGCTCGCCACCTTGATGATTTAGGTGTTGGATTTATTGAAGGTGGTTGGCCTGGAGCCAACCCCAAGGACACTGAATTCTTTGCTTTAGCTAAAAAAGAGTTAAAGCTCAAGAACGCAACCTTTGTAGCTTTTGGTGCGACACGTCGCCCCAATGCCAAAGCTGCAGATGATGTTTTGCTTGGCGCACTTCGAGACAGCGGAGCTCCTGCCGTAACCCTTGTCGCAAAGGCCTTTGATCGCCATGTAGATCTTGCACTTAAGACAACTTTGGATGAAAACCTTGCGATGATTCGCGACTCTGTCACCCACTTGATCCAAGAAGGCCAGCGTGTATTCCTTGATGCCGAGCACTTCTTTGATGGATACCGCAGCAATCGCGCCTACGCACTTGAGGTTGTACGTGTTGCAGCTGAAGCTGGCGCAGATGTTATTGCTCTGTGTGATACCAACGGTGGAATGTTGCCCGATGAGTTATCACAAGTTGTGCATGATGTTTTAACGGCAAGCTCTGCTCGCCTGGGTATTCATTGCCACAATGACACGGGGTGTGCGGTTGCAAACTCAATGGCAGCTGTTGCGGCAGGTGCCACACATGTTCAGGGCACATTAAATGGATACGGTGAGCGAACAGGTAACGCTGACCTTGTCACAATCATTGCAAACCTAGAGTTAAAGAAGAATCAATTAGTTCTTCCACCCAACGCTCTGCAGGAGGCTTTTAGAATTTCACATGCCGTTGCTGAAGTAACAAATGTGGCCCCTAGTAGCCGCCAACCATATGTCGGAGTATCAGCATTTGCTCATAAGGCAGGACTACATGCAAGCGCTATCAAGGTAGATCCATCGCTGTATCAACATGAGGATCCATCATCTGTCGGAAATGACATGCGCATGCTTGTTTCAGATATGGCGGGGCGTGCATCTATTGAATTGAAGTCACAAGAGCTCGGTGTTGATCTTGGTGGTGATAAGGAACTTATTGGACGGATTGTAGATCGTGTTAAGGAGATGGAGTCCCGCGGATTTACCTTTGAAGCCGCTGATGCCTCATTTGAGTTATTGGTACATGAAGAGATCGCAGGTAAGCGTCCATCATTTTTCACCATAAATCACTGGGTGACATCGGTTGAACGCGCAGCAGATCAATCAATTACTACAAAGGCTGAAGTAACTGTCACCGCAAAGGGTGAAGAGATCACCTGCAGCGGCGAAGGTAATGGACCGGTTAACGCCTTTGATAATGCGCTACGAACCGGCCTGATCGCTTTGTATCCAGAACTTTCAACGTTAGAACTTACCGATTACAAGGTTCGTATCCTTGAAGGCCGACTAGGAACTGGTGCGATTACGCGAGTATTGGTTGAAACCAGTGATGGCAAGGGTGAATGGAACACAGTGGGTGTTCATGAGAACGTTATTGCAGCATCTGCCATGGCCCTTGAAGATGCTGTGACCTTCGGCCTTATGCGTCAGGGACGTAAGCCTGAGTAAACTGTCGATGTGAGCGAGAATTATCAAAAGCTGATCGCCGCTTTTACTCGCCATCTAGAGGTTGAACGCTCACTTTCTATTCATACAATCCGTGCCTACCTGGGCGATCTTGAGTCACTACTTACCCATTTAGAGGCAATAGGTGTTTCAGATATCTCGCAGTTAGAGCTGGTGCATTTGCGTTCATGGCTTGCTAATCAACAGATTAAAGGGGGAGCACGAACAACCCTTTCCCGCCGAGCGGTATCGGTTCGTCTATTTACAAAGTGGGCGGTCAAAAACAAGTATTTAGCTAAGGATGTTGCAGCGACCCTTGCAACACCTAAAGGACATCGGACACTGCCTGAAGTTCTCGAGATTGCCGATGCAAAGACCGCAATGGATTCACTTGCCACCCGTGCTGCAGAGGAAGAAACCCCTATTTCATTGCGCGATGTTGCGATGGTCGAACTTTTGTATGCAACCGGTGCTCGTGTTGCAGAGCTATGCGGCTTAGATATCAGTGATATCGATTATGACCGTCAAACAATTCGAGTATTGGGTAAAGGAAATAAAGAGCGCACGATTCCATTAGGAAATCCGGCGATGAAGGCGTTGAATGCCTGGTTAAAGGATGGAAGAGATTTAATCAAGAACTCTGTGTCAGGTAATGCTGTCTTTCTTGGTGCTCGTGGAAAGCGAATTGATCAACGCGCAGTGCGCACCGTTGTATACAAAGCACTGGAGGCGATTGAAGGAATCGAACGTATGGGCCCACATGCACTGCGACACTCAGCCGCAACGCACTTATTAGAAGGCGGTGCAGATTTGCGCACAGTCCAGGAAATTTTGGGGCATGCTTCTTTAGCCACAACTCAGATTTACACCCATGTATCTACGGAACGTTTGCAAAAAGCCTTCAAGCAGGCACATCCACGCGCATGAGATCTGCACTAGTAGTTATACCAACCTATAACGAGGCTGAAAGTATTGGCCAGATTCTGGCGGGGCTTAAGGTTTTGGATTGCGATGTACTTGTTATCGATGATGGATCACCTGATGGCACCGCAAAGATTGTCCGTGGGCTTGGTGTTGAGGTAATTGAGCGAGCAGGCAAACTTGGTTTGGGTAGCGCATACCGCGCAGGCTTTACTTTAGCTTTAGATCGTGGCTATACCTACATCATTCAAATGGATGCAGATGGTTCACACCAGGTTGCCGATCTAGCGAGAATGATGGAATGGATTGAAAGTGCGGATTTATTGATTGGATCACGTTGGGTTAAAGATGGTGCAATTGATAACTGGAGCAGGTTCCGTGAGTACCTTTCAAAATCTGCCAACACCTATGCAAATCTTCTACTTTCTTTAGGGGTAAAAGACACCACATCGGGATTTCGAATTTATACATCAGCGCTTGTGAAAAAGATGGAGATCTCAACAATTCGAAGTGAGGGGTACTGCTTCCAAATCGAGATGACCCGGAGAGCAATTTCACGCGGGGGATCTGTTGCTGAGATTCCGATTACCTTTGTTGAAAGAGCCCATGGGGTTAGCAAAATGTCGCTTGGGATCGCCCTTGAAGCGGTTGTTCGCATCAGCGCATGGGGGGCTTTGCGCTTAATCGGGCGGTAATTTGCGCAGCTGCGCTCAGGTAAGATTTAGCCTGCATCGATCTTCGGATCGGTGACATCTCAGCACTCACCGACCCGGTTGGTTTTAACTAATTGGGTCGGCATAACCACCTCGGTCCACAAGAAATTGTGGTCGGTGACTTCGAGTGCGACGGGCTTAACAAATTGTTGGGCCATAAACCGAGCGGGTTTTCTTCTGCATGCGTGCGATGAAAACCTAAGAAGGAGTATGCCGTCATGGCAGTTGTAACAATGCGAGAGCTCCTCGACAGCGGAGTCCACTTCGGACACCAGACTCGTCGATGGAACCCAAAGATGAAGCGCTTTATTTTCACAGAGCGCAATGGCATCTACATTATCGACATCCAGCAATCACTTGCACTTATCGATTCAGCGTATGAGTTTGTTAAGGACACTGTTGCTAAGGGTGGCCATATTTTGTTCGTTGGAACAAAGAAGCAAGCACACATGCCAATCATCAACCACGCAGCACGTGTTGGAATGCCAACGGTGACTGAGCGTTGGTTAGGCGGAATGCTTACTAACTTTCCAACTGTGTACAAGCGTATTCAGCGCCTCAAGGAGCTTGAAGCCCTTGAAGAGAAGAATGATCTACTTCTAACAAAGAAGGAGCTTCTTGTTCTACGTCGCGAACGCGAAAAACTATTTAAGAACCTCGATGGTATCCGCAACATGACCAAGCTGCCTTCAGCGATTTGGGTTGTAGATACAAAGAAGGAGCATCTAGCGGTTCAGGAAGCTAAGAAGCTTGGTATTCCAGTTATCGCAATCTTGGATACAAACTGTGATCCAGATGAGGTTGATTACAAGATTCCAGGTAATGATGATGCCATCCGCTCAATCGATCTGCTGACACGCGTTATCACCGATGCAATTGCAGCTGGCCTTAAGGCACGTTCTGCAAATGTAAAGGAAGAAGCAAAGTCGGATGCACCAGCAGCTGTTGCTGCGGGCGAGCCATTGGCTGATTGGGAGAAGGAAATTCTCGACGCACCAGTTGCGCCTGCCGTAACCGACGCACCAACAACACCGGAGGCATAAATTGGCTAACTACACAGCTGAAGATGTAAAGAAGCTTCGCGAAGCAACCGCTGCAGGAATGCTCGATTGCAAGAAGGCTTTAGATGAGGCAGATGGCGATTACAACAAGGCGCTAGACATCATTCGCGTTAAGGGACTCAAGGGAGTCACAAAGCGTGAGGGTCGTCTAACCTCAAATGGTGCAGTTGTTGCAAAGGTCGAGGGTAACCTTGGCGTAATGCTAGAGCTGAACTGTGAAACAGATTTCGTTGCAAAGGGTGAGCGCTTTGTTGCACTTGCAGATGAGTTACTTGCACATCTACAAAATGCACAATCTGATTCTGTAGATGCATTTTTAGCGTCGACAATGGCTAACGGTAAGACCGTTCAGGCAACAGTCGACGATGCGAATGCAACTATGGGCGAGAAGATTGAAGTTCGTCGCATTGCTGTAATCAAGGATTCACCAGTTGGAATTTACCTGCACCGTACAAGCCCAGATCTTCCACCTCAGGTTGGTGTTTTGGTTGAGCTTGTTAAGGATGCCGCAGAAGTTGGTAAGGACATCGCACAACACATTGCAGCATTTGCTCCACAGTTTGTTAATCGCGAACAAGTTCCAGCTGAGTTGATCGAAAACGAGCGCCGTATCGCAGAAGAGACGGCGCGCGAAGAGGGCAAGCCAGAGGCGGCCCTAACAAAGATCATCGAAGGTCGAGTGGCAGGTTTCGTCAAGGAAGTTTCCTTGATTGAGCAGTCATTTGCTAAGGATGCGAAGAAGACTGTTAAGCAGATCCTCGATGAGGCAGGAACCGCTGTTAAGGCCTTCCATCGCTTCCGCGTGGGTCAATAAGGAGTAGGTCTGATCGCTTAGACTTACGTTCTACTACAGACAATTAGAACCAGATACGAAAAGATTGAGGAGCACTCATGCCCGGTACAAGAGGAACGTATCGGAGAGTGCTCCTTAAACTTTCTGGAGAAGTTTTTGGTGGAGAAAAAGGTATCGGTGTTGATCCCGATGTTGTTCAAGATATTGCAAAACAAATCGCAGATGTAGCCCGTACCGGCGTTCAGGTCGCAATTGTTGTTGGTGGAGGTAATTACTTCCGCGGAGCAGAGCTTTCACAACGCGGTATGGATCGCTCCCGCGCCGACTACATGGGAATGCTCGGAACTGTAATGAACTGTCTGGCGCTACAAGATTTTCTTGAAAAAGAGGGTGTTGGGACTCGAGTCCAAACCGCGATCACCATGGGTCAGGTTGCAGAGCCATACATTCCGCTGCGCGCGATTCGTCATCTTGAAAAGGGTCGAGTTGTAATCTTTGGTGCAGGTGCTGGAATGCCTTTCTTTACTACCGACACAGTGTCGGCACAACGCGCACTTGAAATTGGCGCAGAGGCGCTACTGCTTGCAAAAAGTGGTGTCGATGGCGTCTACAGCGCAGATCCCAAAAAGGATCCTAAGGCGACTAAGTTTGACACCATTACATATGATGAGGTTTTATCTAAATCACTTGCTGTTGCAGATGCTGCAGCCTTTGCCTTGTGTCGCGAAAATAAGTTACCGATCGTAGTCTTTGATTTAATGAAAAATGGAAACATTGGCCGCGCAGTACGTGGCGAAGTAATTGGAACCCTCGTCGCATAAGCGATGAGAATGATGTACACAGCGGTAAGAGGAGCTAAACAATGGCAGATGTAGCAAGCGCCCTAAAGGATGCTGACAGTAAGATGAACAAAGCGGTTGAGGTTGCAAAGGATGATTTTGCAACGATCCGCACAGGTCGTGCTCATCCATCACTGTTTAACAAGGTCATGGTTGATTACTACGGTACTTATACAGCGCTGTCTCAACTGGCAACGATTCAGGTTCCAGAGGCGCGTATGGCTTTAATTTCCCCCTTTGATAAGGGTGCGATGGCATCAATTGAAAAAGCTATTCGCGAATCAGATCTAGGCGTTAACCCTGGCAATGATGGTTCAGTAATCCGCGTTAACTTTCCACAACTGACTGAAGAACGCCGTAAGGAGTTTATTAAGGTTGTAAAGAGCAAGGCTGAGGATTCAAAGATTTCAATCCGCAATATCCGCCGCGCAGCAAAAGAGGCGATGGAGAAGTTGGAAAAGGATGGCGAGATTGGCAAGGATGATTTAGCACGTGGTGAAAAAGAGCTTGAGAAGGTTACATCGGAACATGTTGCAAAGATCGATGAACTACTCAAGCACAAAGAGGTCGAACTCCTAGAGGTGTAGGGGCTCTCTTATGTCAGATCTGCACTCGATCAACGAAGCGATTAATAAAAAGGCTGGGCGCAAGCTTCTGCCCTCTATCGCCGTTGGCCTGTCTCTGATCGCCCTAGTGTGGTTTGCCCTTTCTTATCAGCGTGAGATCTTTGCAATTGTTGTTGCAATAGCGGTTGTTTTAGGTGTGCGGGAGTTAGTCCGTGCGTTTGCGGCACGCGGAATTGCAATTTCATTCAATACGCTTACCTTGGCAACGATTGGTCTGTCATATGCAGCCTGGGTTGGGGGAGTCGCAGGTCTTGCTGTTGCAACGGCGATTGCATTTCCACTTTTACTCATTCGTGCGCTGCTGCAGGGTCCAGATGGTTTTGTAGCAAAGGCAACGGCCACAACCTTTGGTCTGTTGTATCTGCCTTTCTTGGCGGGATTTTTAATTCTTTTGGCCAGGCCAAGTACCGGCTTTGAACGTGTCATGACCTTTGTTGTTTTAGTCGGATGCAATGACACCTTTGGCTACATCGTTGGTGTTTTGCTAGGAAAGCACCCACTCGTTCCAAAGATTTCACCTAAGAAAACTTGGGAAGGTCTAGTGGGGTCATTGATCTTTACGATGATCGGCGGGGCGTTGGCCTTTACATACATCATGGATATGGATTGGTGGATCGGCATCATCGTTGGTTTGATGATTGTCTTCACCGCTACCTGTGGAGATTTAATTGAAAGTGCGATGAAGCGGGATATGAGTTTGAAGGATATGGGCACCTTGTTGCCTGGACATGGCGGAATGTTGGATCGTTTAGATTCAGTTGTCTTATCGGCACCTGCTATGTGGCTCGCCCTTGAACTTGTGAAACACTTCCTATGAGCGGCAAAGTGCCTGAGATCAACCTTGTTTTTGATGAGCCGGTTCAGCGCAAGAAAGCACCCAAGCATCTAGCAGATTTTGCACCCGCTGATCGAAAGGCCTTTGCTCAAGAGCATGGCTTTCAACCATTTCGTGCAAGTCAGGTTGCTAACCATTACTTTTCACATCTTTCTAACAATCCAGAAGAGTGGACCGATGTACCAGCCGCCGAGCGTCAGGCGATCGCTGATGCACTGACGCCGAAGATGATTGAACTTGTTACAACCCGTACAACAGATAACGGTATGACCCGTAAAGATTTGTGGAAATTACATGATGGTGTACTGGTTGAAAGTGTTTTAATGCGTTATACCGATCGTGTCACAGTGTGTATCTCATCCCAAGCAGGGTGCGGAATGAACTGTCCATTCTGTGCAACGGGCCAGGCTGGACTCACCCGCAACTTATCGGCCGCTGAAATCACCGATCAGATTGTGGCTGCAGCACGTGCTTGTGCAATGGGCGAACTTCCGGGGGGTCCAACCCGTCTTTCAAATATTGTTTTTATGGGAATGGGCGAACCATTAGCAAATTACAACGCAGTGGTTCGCACATTGCGCAATATCACCGACCCCAACCCAGATGGCTTAGGAATCAGTGCACGTTCTGTAACTGTTTCTACAGTTGGTTTGGTTAATGGAATTGAAAAGCTCACCGAAGAGGGGATTAGCTGCACATTAGCTGTATCTCTGCACACCCCTGATGATGAGCTCCGTGACACATTGGTTCCGATCAACAATAGATTTAATATCCGTGAAGTATTGGCCGCCGCTGATGCTTATGAAAAGAGAACTGGGCGCAGGTACTCAATTGAGTACGCCTTAATCCGTGACATCAATGATCAATCGTGGCGATCAGATCTCTTGGGTCGTCTGCTCAAAAACCGTAACGCACATGTAAATTTGATTCCTCTCAACCCAACCCCAGGTTCAAAGTGGACAGCATCACGTCGGGAGGATGAAGCAGAGTTTGTTCGCATCCTCGAAAGTTATGGAGTCCCAGTAACTGTCCGTGATACTCGTGGTCGTGAAATCGATGGTGCCTGTGGCCAGCTAGCAGCGGCGGAAAAAGGTAAGCCGGTCGCATAAATTGTGACTAGTTACTTTTAGGCCAAATTGCTAGGCTCTGCAACATGAAAAAGCTCAATAACTTCATCAACGGTAAATCGGTCGAATCAACATCAGGTGAGACCACAACGCTGGTAAATCCTGCAACAGGACAACCCTTTGCAACCGCTCCTAAATCAAATGCTGCAGATATTAATGTGGCCTTTAAAGCGGCAAGTGATGCATTTGTAGATTGGCGAGACTCAACACCATCGCAGCGCCAACGCGCACTGTTAAAAATTGCAGATGCAATTGAGGAGCGAGCTGAAGAAGTTATCGCTATTGAGGTAGAAAACACCGGTAAGCCAGTTTCGCTGACTACCTCGGAAGAGCTTCCTCCGATGGTTGATCAAATTAGATTTTTTGCAGGAGCTGCGCGAAACCTTGAAGGAAAATCCGCTGGCGAGTACATGGCGGGTATGACATCGATAATTCGTCGCGAGCCAGTAGGTGTGATTGGTCAAGTAACACCGTGGAACTACCCAATGATGATGGCGGTCTGGAAGTGGGCACCGGCGATTGCGGCGGGAAATACCGTTGTATTAAAGCCAAGTGATACAACACCAGCATCTACTGTATGGATGGCCAATTTAATGGCTGAATTTTTACCTGCTGGTGTATTTAATGTTGTGTGCGGCGAGCGCGAAACAGGTGCAGCACTTGTAAATCACGCACGTCCCGACATGGTTTCCATTACTGGATCTGTTGGCGCAGGAATTCAGGTTGCAGAATCTGCAGCTAAGCAGGTCAAACGTGTTCACCTAGAACTGGGTGGAAAGGCACCTGTTGTTGTCTTTGCCGATGCTGATTTAGCCGCCGCCGCTGAAGCGATCGCAGTCGCCGGTTATTTCAACGCTGGCCAAGATTGCACCGCAGCAACTCGCGTCATTGTTCAGGATGCGGTTTATGATGACTTTGTCGCATTACTGACCGCCCAAGCTAAGGGCATCGCACTTGGCGCACCTCATGATGATGATGTCTTCCTGGGGCCGGTTAACAACAGCAATCAATTGGCTCGCGTTAGCGATCTACTCTCACGGGTTCCATCCCATGCCACGGTGATGGCAGGTGGCAGCGCCCTTGATCGTCCAGGATTTTTCTTCCCAGCAACGGTTGTTGCAGATCTTCGCCAGGATGATGAGTTGATCCAGAAGGAGATCTTTGGACCTGTGATTACCGTTCAGCGCTTTAGCGATGAGGCCCAGGCGGTATCGATGGCTAATGGTGTCGAGTATGGATTGGCCTCGAGTGTCTGGACCACCAACCATGGCACCGCGATGCGTATGGCCAAGGCCTTTGACTTTGGTTGTGTCTGGATCAACACCCATATCCCACTGGTTGCCGAGATGCCACATGGTGGCTTCAAACGCTCCGGCTATGGCAAGGATCTATCCAGCTATGGATTTGAGGATTACACGCGGATTAAGCATGTGATGACTAATCTTGGGGCGTAGTATTTGCCCCTGTTAGTCCAATCTTCCCATCAACCTACAAACCACAGAAAGCTTGAGGCTCGGTAATCCGACAACTAGCTTGTGCTTAACCCTTAAGGAGTAAATCAGTATGTCAAAAGAAAGTTCACTCTCACCGGAAGCCCGATCAATAATCGGTGCAATGGTTTCTCGTCGTGCAGTACTTGCCGGCGCAGGCGGCTTAGGTGCGGCAGGGTTACTTGCTGCGTGCGGAGGCGGATCAGATTCTGCCGATAGTGCAAATAATGTTCGTTGGGGTAACTGGCCTTTGTACCTTGATTATGATGAGGATACAAAGAAGTACCCAACATTGGATAAGTTCTCAGAAGCAACTGGTGTCACCGCCGAGTACTTTGAGGATTACAACGACAATGATGAGTTTTATGGCAAGGTCCAAGCACAGCTCAAGCTAGGCGAAGATATTGGTTACGATGTTGTAACACCAACAGACTGGATGGCGGCACGCTGGATCCGTCTTGGTTATACACAAAAATTTGATTCAGCAAACATTCCTAACAAGTCAAACATTCTCGACTCACTTGCATCCCCTTCATATGATCCTAACCGTGAGCAAACATTGACATGGCAGGGCATTATGTCTGGATTTGGATGGAACACCGAGAAGAATCCAAAGGGTATTCGCACAATTGATGATCTATTTGCTCCTCAGAACAAGGGCAAGATCGTTGTTTTATCTGAAATGCGTGACACCATCGGAATTATTCTGCTCTCGCAGGGTGTAGATCTTCAGACAGTCACAGAGGATCAATTCATGAACGCAGTTGATTTCATGGAGAAGAAGATCGCTGATGGTTGGATCCGCGGAGTTAAGGGCAACGAGTACGCAGAAGATCTCACTTCAGGTGATGCAACAGCTGTTATTGGCTGGTCTGGCGATATGTTTATCCTGGCCTCAGAGAATGAAGGCAAGTTTGACTTTGCTATTCCAGACTCAGGCGGCACTATCTCTGGTGATAACTTGCTGGTTCCATCAACGGCATCTGCAGAGGGTAAGGCAAACGCCGAGAAGTTGATCAACTTCTACTACGACCCAGTAATTGCAGCAGAGGTTGCCGCATATGTGAACTATGTATGTCCGGTAAAGGGCGCACAGGAAGAGATGGAGAAGTTCGATCCAGAGCTTGCAAGCAGTCCTTACATCTTCCCTGATGCAGCTACTTCAGCAAAGCTCGGCGTCTTCCGTTCGCTAACTCCGGCAGAAGAGACCACTTGGGGCGAGGCGTTCCAAAAGGCCGCCGGCAACTAGTGACAGACGCTTCATCTGCAACACGGGGAGATCTACGTCTTACCCGTATTACAAAGACATATGGGGATTTCACCGCGGTTAATGATTTGACATTAACAATTCCTGAAGGTTCATTCTTTGCATTACTTGGACCTTCAGGATGCGGCAAGACGACAACGCTGCGAATGATCGCAGGGTTGGAGGAGCCTAATGTTGGCAGTATTCATTTAGGGGCAACGGACATCACTACCAAACGTCCATATCAGCGCCCTATTAATACTGTTTTTCAGAACTATGCGCTGTTTCCACATTTAACAATCTTTGAAAACATTGCATTTGGTCTTCGCCGTCGTGGAATTAAAAATGTTGATGCAGATGTAAACAAAGTTCTAGAGCTAGTCGAACTTCCACACCTTGCCCAGCGCAAGCCAACACAACTTTCAGGTGGTCAGCAACAGCGCATCGCTTTAGCCCGCGCCATCGTTAACCGCCCAGCCTTGTTGCTTTTGGATGAGCCATTGGGTGCACTTGATCTCAAACTTCGTCGACAGATGCAGATTGAGCTCAAGTGGATCCAGCGCGAGGTGGGGCTCACCTTCGTTCACGTTACCCATGATCAGGAAGAGGCCATGACAATGGCTGACACCATCGCGGTAATGAATGAGGGCGAAATTGAGCAGATGGGATCTCCCGCAGATCTCTATGACAACCCAGAGACCGCATTTGTTGCTAACTTCTTAGGTCAATCCAACTTAATCAAGGGGCGGATCGAAGGAACAGATGGCGACAACCTAGTTGTCGATCTCTATGGTCAAAAGATCGGTATGCCAAAGAATCGCTCACACGCAGTTGATAATTCAATCTATGCAGGAATTCGTCCTGAAAAGTTCCGTATCTCATTGGTAGGAACGCCAACCCGTGGAAATACTCTCACCGGTGGTCGCATCGAAGATGTTTCATACATCGGTGTCTCAACTCAGTATCAAGTCATGATGCCATGGGGCCAAGAGGTTATGGTCTTTGAGCAAAATGATGATGGTGTTGCACCTTTTGATAAGGGAGATGAAGTAGTTATTTCTTGGGAACCTAACTTCACCTTTGCGCTACGCGGAGATGAGGATGCCGAAGCTGGTACAGAGGTAATTCCTGAGGATCTCGACGAGGAATGAGCATGTCTAAGGTTAAGTTGCCTTACCTGTTGCTCCTTCCAGGTTTTCTCTTTCTCTTTACCTTCTTTATCTTGCCTATTGCAAACCTTGCTCAGACATCGACTCAGACTCCGATTGCAGATGGGGACACTGGTCAGTACGAGCAGACCCTGCGTTTTTCAAACTACCTCGATGCATTTACAGAAAATCAGGAGCAGTTTGCCCGCTCCTTCGTATTTGCATTATGCGCAACGGTTTTAGCTCTAGCCATCTCATACCCACTTGCCTACGCAATCGCTTTTAAAGCTGGCAAACTTAAAAACTTTCTCCTAGTTTTAGTTGTTGCCCCATTTTTTGTTTCATTCTTGCTCAGAACAGTTGCCTGGAAGCAGATTCTGGGTGAGGAAGGTTTTATAGTTCCCAGCCTTCGTACCTTTGGAATCATTAGTGAAAGTACTACCCTGACATCAACATCCTTTGCAGTGATTATGGGTATGACCTATAACTTCCTGCCATTTATGACCTTGCCGCTGTATGCATCACTGGAGCGGATCGATCCACGCACGATGGAGGCCTCGGGAGATCTCTATGCAAATGGCATTACTACCTTCCGAAAGGTAACCCTGCCGCTCTCAATGCCAGGAGTTGTGGCCGGTACCTTGTTGACCTTTATTCCGGCAGCTGGCGATTATGTTAACGCAGCTATTTTGGGCTCTCCTAATACGAGGATGATTGGTAATGTCATTGAGTCGCGGTACTTCAAAATTGTGGATTACCCAACTGCGGCAGCGCTTTCTTTCACCCTGATGGTTGCAATTTTGATCTTAGTAACGCTCTATATTCGTAAAGCTGGAACGGAGGAGTTGGTATGAGCGCCCACGTGAAGCAAAAGGATGCATCCATTCCGACTATTCCGATTAAGGCGCGTCTATCTCGTTGGTTTGGTCGCAACTTGATTCGAATCTATGCTGTTTTTGGCTTCACTTATCTGTTTATTCCAGTTGCCTACACCTTCGCCTTTTCCTTTAACGATTCAGGAAAATCCAATCTTGTGTGGAAGGGTTTCACCTTTGATAATTGGAAAAACCCATGTGGTGCTCCTGAGGTTTGTACCGCCCTGGGTAACTCAATCAAGATTGGCCTACTAGCCACGATATTTTCGACAATTCTTGGCACCATGATCGCCTTTGCGATTGGGCGTTATGCCTTCAAGGGTCGTTCATCATCAAACCTCTTGATCTTTTTACCAATGGCAACACCTGAAATTGTTTTAGGTGCGTCTTTGCTCTCACTATTCTTGGTTTTCCAAATCAATCCAGGGTTCTGGCCAACGGTTATCGCTCACGTAATGTTTTGTATCTCATTTGTTGTTGTGACAGTTAAGGCACGTATTGCATCGCTGGATCCTCGCCTTGAACAAGCCGCTATGGATTTATATGCCAATGAGTTAGAGACCTTTAGAAAGGTCACCCTGCCACTTGTTGCACCAGGAATTGCTGGAGCTGCTTTGCTGGCGTTTAGTTTGTCCTTTGATGACTTTATTATTACCAACTTTAATTCAGGCACATTAAAGACTTTCCCCGAGTTTGTGTACACCTCTGCAGCCCGTGGAATTCCGGCACAGGCAAATGTGATCGGTTCTGCAATGTTCTTTCTTGCATTAATCATCGTAATTGCAGGTCAATTTGTTGGAAAAAGAGTAAAGGTTGCTAAGTGACCAACCACGGCAATATGTATGGCCCCAACTTCACCTTTTTAGGTATTCCAGACTGCGATTTGGATGATCCATCAAGCTACAAAGGTGCAGATGTCATCATCCTCGGCGCACCGATTGATAGCGGTACATCCCATCGATCAGGTGCAAAGTTTGGTCCGCAAGCAATTCGCGGGGGAGATTACCTTCCACATGATGGTTCACGACCACACCTTGCTTTGCGAACCGATGGATTAAAGGATCTTAAAGTCTTGGATGCCGGGGATTTAATGATGCCGGGTGGAGATTTAGTGGCATCACTTGCTGTGCTTAAGGATGCAACAGAAAAGATATCGCGGGCCGGAATTATTCCAGTAATCCTAGGTGGAGATCATTCAATTGCATCTGCAGATGTTGCCGGAATTGCAACCCATCGTGGCATGGGTTCGGTATCGATGATCCACTTTGATGCTCACGCAGATACTGGCGAGGATCAATTTGGCGCACTCGTTGGTCATGGAACACCAATGCGCAATCTAATTAACAATGGATATGTTCGTGGGGATCGTTTTTTGCAACTTGGATTGCGTGGATATTGGCCAGAAGATGCAACCCTTAATTGGATGCGCGAACAAGGTATGCGTTCTTATGAGATGACAGAGATTGCCCACCGCGGATTAAAGGCGGTTCTGGATGAATCATTTGCGACATTGACCGATGGCTGCGATGGTGTTTTCTTATCAGTAGATATTGATGTTGTAGATCCTGGTATGGCGCCTGGAACTGGAACCCCAGAACCTGGGGGAATGACAAGCCGTGAACTGTTGGAAGCGGTGCGCAGAATTTGTCTTGAACTTCCAGTTGTTGGCATCGATGTAGTTGAGGTTGCTCCTCCATTTGATTCAGCTGATATCACAGCGATTTTGGCCAATCGTGTAGTTCTCGAGGCGCTGAGCGCAATTGCAAAGCGCCGTAACGCAACGGCATATTCACCAACTCAGAACCTTCTCGATCGATAATTGAACTTTTTTAAGGTGTCAGCGGTATCGTGCACACTTGGATGCAACTTCTCACGTTAGGTATGTAATGGAACTTCTTGGAATCCTTGCCTTTGTTGTTGCGCTGCTCTTTTCTGTAATGGTCCACGAGTTTGGCCACTACCTAACCGCTCATAAATTTGGCATGTGGGTCTCCGAATTCTTTCTGGGATTTGGTAAGAAGATTTGGTCCTTTCAACGTGGAGAAACAGAGTTTGGCCTCAAGGCGATCCCCGCCGGCGGCTACTGCAAGATCGAGGGCATGGCGCCAAATGACGAGCTGCCACTAGGCCAAGAGGATCGAGCCTTTTACAGGGCATCAACTTCTAAAAAGTTAGTGGTTTTAGGTGCAGGCTCATTTCTTCACTTTGTGTTGGGATTTGTTCTTCTCTTCTCGCTCTTTATCGGAATCGGAACAAATCAAGTTCTTCCAGTGATTAATGAGGTAGTTCCTAACTCAGCTGCAGAAGCTGCCGGAATTCAAGCAGGAGATGAGATCACCTCTATCAACGGCAAAAAAGTTGTCGAATGGTACAAAGATGTGGAGGCGATCCGCCAATCTCAGGGAGCACAGTTAACCCTTGAGGTCGATCGAAATGGAGAGCTCTTAACATTTGTCACCAATGCTCGTCTGACAGATGTTGATGGAACAGAGCGCTACCTCTTGGGAATAGTAAATGATGTTGGTTTAAAGCGTTCCGGTCTTGTCTTATCTGTTAAGAACTCAGCTATTGTCACTCAGAGCTTTTTAACTGAGAGCGTTAAGGCCCTTGGAAAACTTCCAGAGAAGATCCCTGCGCTCTGGGGTGCAACGGTTCGTGGTGAAGAGCGAGATGCAAGTGGTTTGGTGGGAGTTGTAGGTGTAGCCCGCGTATCAGGGGAGGCGGTCGGTAGCGACAAACTATCTCCAATGGAGCGGTTAGCAACCTTTGTATTAATCGTTGCAAGTTTAAATATCTTTGTTGGAGTATTTAACCTACTACCAATCCTTCCATTAGATGGTGGACATATGGCGGTTGCAATCGCAGATGCGATCCGAGCCTTCTTTGCACGTTTGCGTGGACGTCCTCGTCCTGCACCTATTGATGTCACCGTTTTAACCCCGATAACAATGGTGGTTTTTGTTATTTTGGCAACGCTGACTCTGCTGCT
>LIAM01000004.1 GCA_001438925.1 Actinobacteria bacterium BACL15 MAG-120619-bin91
GAGATGATGGAGGCGATCCGTTGTGCAAGATGGGCACCACGTGTCGGAATTCCTAGGAGAACAATGGATGAGGCACCTTGATTCTTCTCAAGGATCTCGTGGGATATACGGGTCAATGCACGTTTAATGTCAGGTGCAGACAGGGCTACGCTCATGTAAATCTCCTTTCCCACCTCTCAGGATGGGTCGTTAAAGGATGCAGGCGCGATACTAGCACCGAATCGCAGGAGCTGTGGATATCAAAAAGTAGATGTCCGCTCCCCCCTTATGGTCACTCCATGAGCATTGATGCAGAGCTAGATACCCTTCACAACAGACTTCGCCAGATCCGTGAATCACAAGGGCTAACCCTTCAGCAGGTTTCCGCCCGCAGCAAAGGCCAAATCTCCGCGATTGCCCTTGGCTCCTATGAACGTGGTGATCGTTCCATAAGTGCACGCAAGATTTTGCAGATCGCACAGCTATACAACATACCTGTCACTGAACTCTTTACACCCACTGAAAAAACCTTGCAGACAGGTCGGGTAGTAATCGATCTTCGAAAGCTCACCCAGACTGAGGATCCAATAGGAAAACAACTTTTAATAGTACTGAAGCGGATTGTCGCGATGCGACGAGATTGGAATGGCGAGGTAATCTCGCTTCGAGAGGGTGATATTTCAAACCTTCAGACATTTGCCCATTTTTCTACAGCAGAACTATCTCTGGTGTTGGAGCGATTTACTCTGACTAAATTGAAATAGTGTCCTTGATGCTTCCGATACGTCCTAAAACACCATGAATATACTTTGATGAATCATCGCTCGAAAGCTCCTTTGCAAGTACTAGAGCTTCATCTATCGCAACACTCATAGGAACATCGGTCGACCACAAGATTTCATAGATTCCAAGACGCAAAATGTTTCGATCTACAGCAGGCAGACGATCCATATCCCAGCCTTGAGCATAGGTCGTAATCAACTCATCGATCTTTCGGCGATTTTCAGATATCCCTGTCACTAACTCCTTCGTGTATTCACGGATTGGACGAGCATCTGGACCCTCCACCGGAATATCGCGAGAGGCTAAGGTATCTACTAGATTTGTTCCCCGAATATCGGTCTCATACAGAAGATCTAGCGCTTGTTTGCGCGCCTTACTACGTGCCGACACTAGTTAGCGCGACCCTGGTAAGACCCGTCGCGAGTATCTACAAGAACAATCTCATCCTGTTTGATGAAGAGAGGTACCTGAATCTCAATACCTGTTTCAACGGTAGCGGGCTTAGTTCCACCGGAAGAACGATCTCCCTGAATTCCAGGCTCTGTGTAGGTAATCTTCAATGGAACAGAGGCTGCCAATTCAATGTACAAAGGGTTGCCTTCATTGACCGCAACAATCGCTTCAGTGTTTTCAAGCATGTAATTAGCGGCATCGCCCACAGTGGCGGCGCTGATTGTCATCTGGTCATATGTCTTGGTATCCATGAATACAAAGTCATCGCCCTCCTTGTAGAGATACTGCATCTCTCGCTTCTCAAGGATCGCAACATCGACCTTGACTCCGGCGTTATAAGTACGATCAACAACCTTGCCACTAAGAACTGATTTTAGCTTTGTGCGTACAAATGCTGGACCCTTGCCAGGCTTAACATGTTGGAACTCAACTACCGTCCACAACTGGCCTTCAATATCCAAGGTCATTCCATTTTTCAAATCATTTGTAGTTGCCACAGCTAATTCACCCGCTCTTGTCGTTAGTCATCTTAATTACGAAGGTCTAAGGATACCCGCTCGATGGGTGTGCTCTGTTACTTCGAGAGAAGGTTTGCCATAGCAATGATGGCTAAAACATAGGAATTTGGACCAAAACCACCAATTGTTCCATTGGCCACTCCTGAAATCACAGAGGTGTGACGAAACTCTTCACGACTGAGTGGGTTAGATAAATGGACTTCAATTAATGGCTTCTTTACCAGTTCAGCTGCATCACGAATTGCATATGAGTAATGGGTAAAGGCAGCTGGGTTAATAATCACCGGAAGATTGTTGTCAGCGGCCTCATGCAACCAACCAATAATCGTTGCTTCATCATCACTTTGGCGGACATCAGCTTCAAAGCCATGCTGTGTTGCAGCGATACCGATCATTGATTTCAGTTCGGCGTAATTGAGATCTCCATAAATAGAAGAGTCACGTATATCCAAACGTGAAAGATTCGGACCGTTGATAACCAGAATCTTCATGAGGAGATTCTCTCATAGGCCGCATCTAGCTCGGCGGAGGTTAGATCATCTAAACGCAGGGTTGATCCAATACCTTCGAGGACCACAAACCTAATTGTGTTTCCTCTGGCCTTTTTATCAAGGGCGAGCAAGGGCGCTAACTTTTGCCAGGCAGATCTTTCGAAGGCAATGGGAAGTTGATATCGCGTCAGGAGATCTCTGTGCAACTGCAAAGTCTGTAAATCAATCGCTCCACGAGCAAAGGCGATCTCGGCTACAAAGACCATTCCGATCGCTACCGCTTCTCCATGACGCATCTGATACTTGGAGTACTTTTCAATCGCATGACCCAAGGTATGCCCATAATTAAGTGCTTCACGAGCAAAGCTCTCCTTAAAATCAGCCGATACCACAGCTGCTTTTACCCTCACCGCACGAGTAACTAAATCCAGAAGTGAACTCTGATCAGACAGAAGTGTTTCGGCTGTGCACTTTTGCGAGACCCTAAGGATCTCGGGATCAGCGATAAAGCCACACTTAATCACCTCGGCCATGCCCGCAGAAATATCTCGCAGAGACAGAGAGTTCAAGAAATTAAGATCAATCAGTACCGAATCCGGTGAATGGAAGGAGCCAACAAGATTTTTACCGTAATCGGAGTTGATACCTGTTTTACCACCCACTGACGCATCGACCATGCCCGCCAATGATGTCGGAACCGCGATCCAATCAATACCTCGAAGCCAGGTTGCCGCTGCAAAACCGGCGCAATCGGTAACCGCTCCCCCACCAATTCCTACAATGAGATCTGAACGGGTAAAACCCGCTGCGCCAAGCCAACTCCAAAGATTGAGCAGGGTGCTTGAACTCTTCCCCTCTTCACCATCTGGCACCTCAAAAAGGTGAAGTTCACAATCAAGGTTTTTGAGAGGCGTCAAATCTGGTGAGAAGTTTGTAGAGACAATAACCGCCACACGAGTTCGGTTTTTGATCCGCTCGATCAAAGTTGAGCTCCAATCGCAACCGATCACAACCTCGTAATCTCGCTCAGCGGAGACTTTCACCGTATTCATGGCAGCTTCAATTCAATATCAGAGATGATCTGCTCCACACTCATGTCATCTACCTTAACGCTCAGATCTGCTAGATCTTCGTAGATAGGCCGACGCTTATCACTTAGAGCCTGCCATTGTGCTCGTGGGTTCCCTAAAAGCAGCGGGCGGTCTCGATTAAAACCAACACGTGGAGCCGCCGTTGCTAAAGAAACATCAAGGAAGATTACCGTTGAATCAGATGAACGTATCTCTTGTTGAGCCTGTTCAGAGACGGGAGCTCCTCCACCTAAACTAATAATAACATTGTCCATTGCAAGTACCGTTGTCAGAGTTTCCAATTCGAGAGCGCGAAAATAAGGCTCACCATCTACTACAAAGATATCGGTAATCTCCTTGCCTGCGCGCTGCTCGATCAGCAGATCGGTATCTACAAACTTTATATTGAGTTTGTGAGCCAACGCAGCACCTACCGTGCTTTTGCCCGATCCAGGTGGACCTATAAGCACAATACGGTTCATCTTTCTGCTTACTTAAAGTTCAGGTTAGCTATATACGATTCAAAATTTCGACGTGTTTCAGTGACAGAATCCCCACCAAACTTCTCAAGAACAGCTTGCGCTAGAACAAGAGCAACCATGGCTTCAGCAACTACACCAGCAGCTGGTACGGCGCACACATCTGATCGCTGATTAATAGCCTTTGCCGCTTCACCGGTAGAAACATCGATGGTGTCCAAAGCTTTAGGAACGGTTGAGATAGGTTTCATCGCTGCTCGAACACGCAAAATCTCACCATTAGACATTCCACCCTCAGTTCCACCAGCCCTGTCGGTTCGTCTAACAATCTCTCCCTTGGAGTTTTTCTCAATCTCATCATGAGCAACGGAGCCTCTACGGGCAGCGGTTTGAAAACCATCACCAATCTCTACCCCTTTTATCGCTTGAATTCCCATAACCGCACCTGCAAGTTGTGAATCCAGTCGGCGATCCCAATGAACATGGGAACCAAGGCCAGGTGGCATGTTGAATGCAAGCACCTCAACAACACCACCCAATGTGTCTCCATCGCGATGTGCCTTTTCAATTTCGGCGATCATCGCTTCACTTGTTGCAGAATCAGCGCAACGAACAGGATCTGCATCAATACGCTTCATATCCCCAGCTTGTGGAAGTTGCGTTCCTTCGGGTACCCGCACCACACCGATAGAGAGAACATGACTTAAAATTGTTATTCCAACACTTTGCTCCAAGAAGCTTCGTGCAACCGCTCCTAGTGCAACACGTGCCGCTGTTTCACGCGCACTGGCTCTTTCAAGAATTGGGCGAGCATCATCAAAGTTATATTTCTGCATACCGACCAGATCTGCATGGCCAGGTCGAGGACGTGTTAAGGGTGCGTTTCTGCCAAGATCCTTAATCTCATCTTCAGCAACAGGATCTGCCGACATAACCTTTTCCCACTTAGGCCATTCAGAGTTACCCACTTGAATTGCAATAGGTCCACCCTGCGTAAGACCTAGACGAACACCGCCAAGGATTGTGACCTTGTCAGCTTCAAAGTTTTGCCGAGCGCCGCGACCGACGCCAAGGCGACGTCTTGCTAGGTGGTAATCAATATCAGCGGTTGTGATCGAGACTGAGGCGGGAATACCTTCAACAATTGCACTCAGGGCCTGGCCATGAGACTCACCTGCTGTTAACCAACGCATGTGCCTATTGTGACAGATGTACCCACTAACTCGTCGCCAAATAAAGAGCCAAAGCGAGAAAAATGCTGGGTGCTAGAGGAATACTCTTCGCAAGCTTTCGATTCTTTAATCCGATAGCCACAATATGGAGCGCTGCGATCGATAGCAAATATCCAAAAAGCTCCACCAATGACAGATCCGTGGATATGTTCAGATAAACAACTATGAGGGCTAGAAGTTTTACATCTCCCATTCCCATTCCACACAGATGCAGTACCGCTAGAGAAGCTGCGCTAATGAATAATCGTTGAATCGGTCCAAAACCATTCATTACTAGGACGGGGGTCAGAGCAATAGCTAGTAAAGCTAGGTAAATATTGGGAATCTTGTGATATCGAAGATCTGCCAACGAGATCGGAATCGATGCTAGAAGAAACAAAAACAACACTGAGAAAGGTTAGGAGAATCCCCCACCTTGATTTTTAAGGTTGTGGATTAACTCAGCTGCTTCAACGCCGCATCTCGCATGAGTTGGTACATCTCAGAGCGATTGAGGGGCAGTTGGGCAAAGATTTCTACTTGTGAGATGGCTTGATGAATCAAGAGATCTAAGCCATCAATCACAATAGCTCCACTCTTAGACCAGGTATCTGAAATAAGGGTCGGCCAAGGATGGTACAAAACCTCAAACAAAACCCCTTGCGGCGAGCTGATTGAGGGCTGGAAAAAATCTGCAACCTTTACTGGAGTCGTATTGATAACTAGATCAGCTGTGTTTATCTGATCATGTAGCTGCCAATCTAAATATGTAATCTCTCGTTCTGCTGCAAGATCCATCTGGCTTTGACGATCGGGGTTGCGATGGATTACCTCAATACCTTTAGCTATGGAAGATACAGCTGCTACCGCTGCACGAGATGTAGCACCTGAACCAATAATCAGACATGAATCAATCTCACTGAGTCCGCTTCCTAACAAGGAGTACTTAAAACCTTCAACATCTGTGCTTGTCAGATTCCATCTGCCATTTACCTTATGCAAGGTATTTCCACCTGAAATCCTCTGCGCAATTTTTGATCTCACCTCAGCAACAACTAGCGCCTCCTCTTTCAAAGGCATCGTTAGCGAGAAGGCGCTCTTGTCACAATCCTGCAAAAAAGTGGCCAACTCCCCCGCTCTCACTTCGATAGCCTCGTAATGTGCCTCAATGCCCAAATGCTCATAGGCAATTGAGTGCAACAAGGGACTTAAGGAGTGGTTGATCGGTGAACCTAAGACGGCTGCATTTATCATTCAAATGCACCAGCCTTTCGATTTTTGATGTAAATGGCTTTCCATGTATTGAACTGCTCAAAATTGGAGGTAAATCGGGTATCACCCGGAGCGACGGTAATGAAGTACAACCAATCCCCCATTACTGGATTTAAGGCAGCCTCCATCGCTGCACTTCCGGGGCTTCCGATTGGACCAGGTGGAACTCCATATCGAAGGTATGTGTTGTATGGTGATTTCAGCTGTGTTGAATCACGGCTAAGGAAAATATCTCCGCGAACCTTCATGACGTAATGAACAGTTGAATCCATCTGTAAGGGCATACCTATTGCTAATCTGTTGTAAATAACACGCGATACCTTTGCAAAGTCAGAAATATCTCCCTCGGCCTGGACAATCGATGCGATTGTCAACAACGCAAGTGCTGAGTACTTCCCCTTACCTTCCAGTAATTCCAGCGCAATAGGTTCTCTCATGAAGCGATCAATCATCTCCTGCGCTGCAGACAACGCGCTTGTTCCTTCAACAAAGGAGTACTGAGCCGGAAAGAGCAACCCCTCGCTGTCGGTAAATCCTTTCGGCAGTTTGAGGCGAGAAAACGCTGTCTGTATTTCACGCTCCGAGAATCCATATAACTTTAAGGAGCTCTGAATCTCAACTTTGCGAGCACCCTCATTGACCTTAACCAGCTTTGGTATCCGTTCTGGATCTAATAACTGCTCTAAGGCTTGCTGCGCTGAAATCTTTACTGTGAGTCGATGTCCACCCGGTGCAATTTTTTGTGAGCGAGCATCAGCGACAGCAACGCCAAAAAAAGCCTGCGAGGATTTAATGACACCGGCATCAAAGAGAATTTCTGCAATTTCAGAGCCAGTCGCACCGGTTGGAACTTCAATGATCTTTTCCTGCAATCCCTGCACTGAAACCACTCTCGAATAATCTGCAACTGAGGAGCTTTGAGTTCTGATAAGAAAAAGGGATAGGGTAAAGAGAAAGATAAGGATCCCGGCTCCAACTAATCTTTTCAATGCAATCATGAGCGGCTCTTTTGTAGTTCTATGCCAAACTCAAGAATTGCGATAGCCGCAGCCATATCAATGCTCTCCTTTGACTCTTTGGCGTTCTTTCCCGACTCCCGTAAATTTCGAGCAGCGCTGACGGTTGACATCCGTTCATCAACCATCACAACTTCTAGATCTGTAACTGTTCGAAGCTGCTGAGCGAAGGAAAGAGCTTTCTCAGATGCCTGACCATCTTTGCCGCTCAATAGCGCGGGGTTACCTACAAAGAGCTGAACCGGCTCTATCTCATTGATCAGCTCTAAGATCTGCGCTAAAAGTTTATTGTCTGTGGCTTTTAAGGTTGTTAGCGGTGAACAAAGAATCGAATCAGGATCGCTTACCGCGACTCCGATACGGACATCTCCATAATCAAAGGCGATACGGCGTCCTCGTTGCATCATCTACCCCAGCAGAGATTGCGAGATAGCAGCAATCGCCTCCGAAGCCTTTGCTGGATTGGTGCCACCACCCTGCGCGAAATCATCCTTACCGCCGCCGCCACCACCAAGTACCGTTGAACCAATCTTGACTAAGGCTCCAGCCTTAACACCTGCAGAACGCGCCTCATCACTTACGGCAACTACAAGAACTGGCTTTCCATCATTGCTGCTCACTAAGGCCACCACACTCTTACTATTATGTCCACGCAAATCAATCGCGATCTTTCGTAGATCATCGCCCGAGACGCCATCGGCCATCACAGAGCCAATAAAGGTAACGCCATTTATAACAGCGGCTGATTTAGCTAAATCACCAACCTGTGACAAGGCTTGTGCAGATCTAACAGCTGCCAGCTCCTTTTCGATCTCCTTCATCTTGTTGAGCAGATCTGAGATACGTTCTGGAAGCTCCTCTGTACGGGAACCTTTTATTAATTCGGTAAGTGAGTTAAGCAAAATATGTTCGCGAGCTAGGAATCGATAGGCATCAACACCAACGAGGGCTTCGACACGTCGAACCCCAGCACCGATTGATGATTCACCCAACAGCTTTACAACACCTAATTGACCAGAGCGTGAAACATGGGTACCACCGCACAGCTCGCGTGCCCAATCTCCAACACTTACAACACGGACAACATCACCGTACTTCTCACCAAATAAGGCCATCGCCCCAATCTCTTTGGCCTGCGCCTGGGACATGCTTTCTGCGGTTACCTCTAAATTGTCCAGTAGCAATGTGTTGACGCGCGATTCAACATCATTAAGAATCGAAGCCGAAACAGCACCTGTCGATGGAAAATCAAAACGAAA
The DNA here is from genome assembly GCA_001438925.1 of Actinobacteria bacterium BACL15 MAG-120619-bin91. Taxonomy (GTDB): domain Bacteria; phylum Actinomycetota; class Actinomycetes; order Nanopelagicales; family Nanopelagicaceae; genus Planktophila. Next base: position 8,532 of record LIAM01000004.1, read on the forward strand.
TCTGCCGGGTGAGTTTTCAGAGCCTGCCTGTGTTGCAGTCTCCCCAAGAATTTCACGGAAGGCTTTGTGAACCATATGTGTTGCGGTGTGCGCACGCGAGATTGCAGCGCGTCTTTCGCCGTCGATCTCAGCTAAAGCATCGGCTCCAACTTCGACACTTCCATTAAGAACTCTGCCTCTGTGTACAGAAACTCCGGGAACTGGTGATTGAACATCCTCAATCTCAACAACAGCGCCATTGCTCAAGGTGATACGACCACCATCTGCTAACTGACCACCACCTTCAGCATAAAACGGGGTGCGGTTAAGGATGATCTCTACATCATCGCCTTCTGATGCGGAGGAGGTTGAAACACCATCTACCAAAACCCCTGTTAAGGATGATTCGGCGCTTAAATGGGTATAGCCAAGAAACTCAGTTTTTCCACTCTTGTCTGCAATTGCGCGATACACCGATACATCTGTGTGACCAGATTTTTTCGCCTTTGCATCAGCCTTAGCCCGATCCTTTTGCTCCTTCATCAAGCGACGGAATCCATCCTCATCGACGCTTAGACCTTCTTCACTGGCCATCTCCAGAGTTAAATCAAATGGGAAGCCATAGGTGTCATGAAGCTTGAAAACCTCTTCACCTGGTAGTACTGAACTCTTACTTTTTTTCAAGGCGGTCGATGCAATATCAAAGATTTGGGTTCCACTCTTGAGCGTTTGCAAGAAGCTTTCTTCCTCCGAAACACTGACCGACAAAATTCTCTTCTTATCCGATGAGAGTTCCGGGTACTGCGGGGCCATCGCGCCTATTGCTGCGACTGTTAGTTCAGACATAATCGGATCCATAGATCCTAAAAGGCGCATATTACGAATAGTCCGTCGCATCATTCGACGTAAAACATATCCTCGACCTTCATTGCCGGGTGTAACTCCATCGCCAATTAACATCGCAGATGTTCGAGCATGATCTGCAATAACACGCAGTGATATGTCAGATTTTTCTGAGGAGCCGTATTTAACGCCCGTTAACTCAGAGGCACGATTGAGGATTTGTATCGTTGTGTCGATCTCGTAGATATTCTCAACACCTTGCAGTAAGGCCGCTGTACGTTCCAGACCAAGACCGGTATCAATACTTTTTGCTGGAAGCTCTCCTAGGATTGGATATCCATCTTTACCGCCACCTGCACCACGTTCATTCTGCATGAAAACCAGGTTCCATACTTCAAGGTAACGATTCTCATCTGCGATTGGGCCACCCTCAGCACCATATGCGGGGCCACGATCAAAGTAGATCTCAGAACATGGACCGCACGGTCCGGGTACACCCATTGACCAAAAGTTATCGGCCATATCTCGTCGCTGAATACGCTCCTTGGGAACACCAATCTGCTTGTGCCAAATATCAGCGGCTTCATCATCATCTAAATAAACGGTCACCCATAGTTTTTCTTCAGGGAAACCATAGCCACCATCTGCATTTGGCCGAGTAAGTAACTCCCAAGCAAGGGCGATCGCACCCTCCTTGAAGTAATCACCAAAGGAGAAGTTTCCACACATTTGGAAAAATGATGCGTGCCGAGTCGTCTTTCCAACTTCATCGATATCCAAGGTACGGACACACTTTTGGACAGATGTTGCGCGTTTATACGGAGGTGTTATCTCACCCAGAAAGTAAGGTTTGAATGGAACCATGCCAGCGTTAACCAAGAGAAGGTTTGGATCATCTGCGATCAAAGACGCAGATGGGACAACTGTGTGGGCTAACCCTTGACGGTTGTCAGATTCAAAAAAGCGCAGCCAGCGCGAACGGATCTCGGCGGATTCCACTAGAAAGGATCACTCAGCCTTCTTATTCTTTTTAGCACGACCTTTGTTCATCTGTGCCGCTGAAAGAAGTGCGCCAGCAACTTTTACCGCAGAACCATTTTTATTCATGAAGCCCTGAGTTGCCTCACTTACCTTTTCAGACATCTCTTCAATATTTTTGCTAACACGATTAATGCTATGAAGTGGGCCATTAACCAAGGTAACCGTGGTGTGAACCTCATCGATAAGTGGAGCGGTCTCCTCGGTCAAGGTTTTCAATGACGCTCTCGCCTCATCGACAAGACGTCCGAAACGAACAACCACGTAAGCGATCGCGACCGCTATTACGGCAAGAGATGATGCCGCGATTATTGTTGCAATTCCACCTGGACCCATGTTGTTAGCCTACCTGAACCATTAACTCTCTTGCGGGTTTTTCGGCTGTGGAACCCAATCAATTCCGCTCTCTTTACGTTGAGCGGGGGTAATCGGAGTTGGAGCACCAGTCAACGGATCTCCTCCACTTGCAGTCTTTGGGAAGGCGATAACTTCGCGAATCGAATCCGACCCCGTTAATAATGCACACACGCGATCAAGTCCTAATGCGATTCCACCATGTGGAGGTGGCCCGTAATTGAAGGCCTCCAATAAAAAGCCAAACTTGCTTGTAGCTTCCTCATCACTTAAACCAATGATTGAGAAAACATCTTTTTGAATAGTGCGGTCATGGATACGTATCGAACCGCCACCTAACTCAGTTCCATTCAGCACGATGTCATAGGCATAGGCCAATGCAGATGCAGGATCAGATATAAAGGTTGAGGCAAACTCTGGTTTTGGTCCGGTGAATGGGTGGTGAACCGCGGTCCAACCACCATCATCAGTTGGTTCAAACATTGGAGCATCTACAACCCACAAAAACTCCCACTTACCATCAGCGATTAAATTGCAACGCTTAGCAATCTCAAGTCGAACAGCTCCTAAAAGATTAAGGGAGGATGTTCTCTCTCCTGCTGCAAAGAAGATCGCATCCCCTGGCTTTGCAGCAGCTGCAGCAACAATTCCTGCTGTCTCTTTTTCAGAGATGTTCTTTGAAACCGGTCCGCCAAGGGTTCCATCCTCATTAACTAAAATGTATGCAAGCCCCTTTGCACCTCGTGCCTTTGCCCAGTCTTGCCATGCATCTAGCTCGCGTCGAGCAGATGATGCTCCCCCAGGCATAACAACGCCACCAACATATGGTGCTTGGAAAACACGAAATGGAGTCTCAGAAAAGAAAGAGGTCAGATCAACTAATTGATTTTCGAAACGTAGATCTGGTTTATCGGAACCGTAATTGGTCATCGCATCTGCATACGTCATACGCTTCAAGGGAAGTGGAATATCGTAATTCACCGCTTCCTTCCAGACTCGCGCAACGATCTTTTCCGCCACAGCCAAAATATCTTCTTGGTCGATAAATGACATTTCGATATCCAACTGAGTGAACTCTGGTTGGCGATCTGCTCGGAAATCCTCATCTCGAAAGCAGCGCGCGATTTGATAGTACTTTTCCATTCCTGCAACCATAAGAAGTTGCTTAAAAAGCTGCGGCGATTGAGGTAGCGCGTACCAAGATCCTGGCTGCAAACGAACGGGCACTAAAAAGTCGCGCGCACCCTCTGGAGTTGATCGAGTCAGGTATGGAGTTTCAATCTCGAGGAAGTTTTCATCCTCCATCACACGACGGATAGTCGAAGTTACCTTTGAGCGAAGACGAAGATTGTGAGCAGGCTTTTCACGTCGCAGATCTAGATAGCGATAGCGAAGACGAACCTCTTCATTAATATCGGTGTCATCGCCACTATCAACTGGAAATGGAAGTGGTGCTGCCTCTGAGAGAACTACGACCGTGTCTCCCATGACCTCGATCGCACCCGTTGCAATACTAGTGTTTTCATTACCTTCGGGACGAGCAACAACTTCTCCGGTAATTAGTAGGCACCATTCGGCACGCAGAGAACCTGCGACCTTTTCATCTCTAATAACCACCTGAACAGATCCTGATGCATCACGAAGATCGATGAAAGCTACACCGCCATGATCTCGGCGGCGAGAAACCCAACCCGCCAGTGTGACGATTTGACCAGCATCTGATTGACGCAGGGATCCAGCTTCATGTGAGCGCAACATTTTTTCCTAATCCTACTTTTCGAGTGCTTCGAGCAATGAATCAATCTTAACTGAGGTTGAGCCACCTGATTTCATCTCTTTCAACTCAACGGTGCCACTGGAGATCTCGGAATCACCAAGAACGATCACATATGTAGCACCACTCTTATCAGCACCCTTCATGGCCCCTTTGAGCGCTCGATCTCCAAAGGCGATTTCCACCCGCTTTCCTTTGGTACGAAGATCGCTTGCAATAGTAAGAGCTTGCCGCTTTGCGCCATCTCCTAATGGAATGATAAAAAGATCGGAAACAAAGGCTTCCTCGCCGATAACACCTTCAGCTTCCGCAGCCAGCAAGGCACGATCTACGCCAAGTCCAAAACCAATGCCGGAAAGAGATTGTCCACCCAACTGTTCCATTAATCCGTCGTAACGTCCCCCGCCACCGATACCAGATTGCGCACCCAGCAGCTCATGGACAAACTCAAAGGTCGTGCCTGTGTAGTAATCCAAGCCTCGAACCATGCGTGGATTGAGGGTGTATGAGATGTCTAGTGCATCCAAATACTTAGTGACAGTGTCAAAGTGCTTACGGGATGCCTCGCTGAGGTAATTGATTAGCAGAGGTGCATCAGCCATCGCCTTCTTCATCTCTTCACGTTTATCATCAAATAACCGTAAAGGATTTATCGCCGCTCGCGCCGCGGTAGTCTCATCTAACTTAAGGGTAGAAATAAATTTCACAAGATCTACTTTGTGTGCCGCTCTCGATTGGGCATCTCCTAGCGAGGTCAGTTCTATTCGATACCTTTTCAAACCAAGGGCCTTAAAACCAGCATCTGCAACTGCAATAACCTCTGCATCGATCGCTGGATCATCCAACCCGATCGCTTCAATTCCCACCTGATAAAACTGTCGGTATCTACCTGCTTGCGGGCGTTCTGCGCGGAAAAATTGACCTGAATACCAAACCTTTACAGGAAGTTGCCCTCGATCTAATCCATGTTCAATAACCGCTCGCATCACACCAGCTGTTCCTTCGGGACGCAATGTTATTGAACGACCACCTCTGTCCTCAAAGGTGTACATCTCCTTTGATACAACATCGGTAGATTCTCCGACACCACGCTTAAATAAATCCGTATCCTCAAAAACCGGAAGTTCGATCAACTTGTACCCAGCTCTGCTTGCTGGCGCAATTAAGCATTCACGTACAAATTCAAATGCACTAGAACGTGGAGGTGTGTACTCGCTAACTCCCTTAGGCGCTGAGATCTTCTGCACAGCCATCAGTAACGACCTACCAAACTCTTTAGATATGGATTGTATTTCTTCTCATGAGCCATAGTTGTTTCGGGTCCATGTCCTGGTAAAACTCGAAGATGATCAGATAGTGGCACAACCTTTTTACGCAAGGTCTCCTCCATATCCTTAGCTGACCCGGTCGGTAAATCTGTGCGACCAATAGAACCAGAAAAGAGAACATCCCCGCTTATCAATACCTCATCGGAAACCTCAAAGATTAATGAGCCACGGGTATGGCCAGGTGCATGGGTTGCTCTAAAGGAAAGGCCCACCAATTCAAAGAGATCTCCGTTGCGAAGTTCTCGTACCTCGGCTGGTTCAACAAATTTCATTCCAGAAAGGGTTGCGTTGAACTCAGCCCCATGAAGTTTTTCAGGTGATGCAAGAAATGCACGATCTTCACTGTGAATATAAGCGGGTATGGAGTAACCATCGGCTATCGGCTGGATCGAAAAGGTGTGATCCAAATGTCCATGTGTTGCGATAATTGCAACCGGTTTGAGATTGTGGCGCTGAAGTATTTCTTGCAACTGGCCACTTACATCTGGCATACCGGGGTCGATGACAATGCACTCGCTGCCCGGGCCAGGGGCCAGGACCCAGCAGTTTGTTGCAAACATTGGAGCGGCAAAGGAGTCGATTAACAAACCCTTCACCCCCTCATTCACGCTCAATCAGGGTGCGATTGACGCTCACACCATGAGACAGGGTACCTTTTGCTCTACCAATCCACACTCGACCCACGCTTATAGGGTGCAAATCTTCTAAGCATCGCACCCACCACATAGCGAGCCTTGCACAAAGGTAACGCGCTGAAAGGATCACTCTCATGACAGATATGAATTTCCCACACCAGGCTAGCGCTGCAAGTGCGTTAATCGGAGATCCTTCAGCCTTTGGTCGAGTTGCAGAAGATGGAACTGTTTTTGTTCGCACCTCAAGCGGTGAGAAACCGGTTGGTTCATATCCAGGGAAGAGTGCAGAAGAAGCACTTGCATACTTTGTTCGCAAATTTGAGCTGCTAGCTGCCGAGGTTGCACTACTTGCTGCACGTATTCAAAGTGGTGCGATGGTTCCTTCAGATGCATATACGTCAGTTAAAAAACTTCGTGATCAGGTAAGAGAACTCAATGGTGTTGGTGATCTTGATGCCTTAGCCGCCTCTGTAGAACAGATTGAGCCACTTATCGAAGGACATCGCGAGGCGTATGAGGCCAAGAAGGCGGCGGAAAACGCTGCAAAGGCGGCTCGTCGTGAACAGATCCTTGTCGAAAAAGAAAAGATTGTCGCTGAAGCTGAAAGCCTTGCACTCTCTGAAAGCTGGAAAAGTACCGGAGATCGCCTAAAGGTTTTGCTGGATGAGTGGAAGGCGGCACCTCGTTTAGAGAAGAAGGCTGATGCAGATCTCTGGAAGAGATTCTCTTCCTCCCGTAACAAGTTTGATAAACGCCGCCGTACCCACTTTGCCGCTCTCGAAGCAACACAATCAGTTGTATCTGATGCAAAGAAAAAGATTGTGGAAGAGGCGGAAAAGTTAGCAACATCAACTGAGTGGGTGCCAACGGCTAAGCGATACAAGGCGCTCATGGATCAATGGAAGGCCGCCGGTCGTGGTAAGAAAAGTGATGATGCAAAGTTATGGGGACGTTTCAAAACCGCCCAAGATCAATTCTTCACCGCTAAAAAAGCTGATTTAGAAAAACGCGATGCAACCATGGCCGCCAACCTGGCCAAGCGTGAAGAGCTTCTTCCTCTAATTGAGGCCCTCGTTCCAATTTCTGATGTAAAACAGGCTCGTAAGGTTCTTAATGAACATCTTCGTGTCTGGGAAAAGATCGGAATGACGCATCGTGATAAGCGCGCCGCGTTGGATGCACGTCTTGCCGCGGTTGAGTCAGCGGTAAAAGAGGCTGAGGCTGAGATTTGGCGAAAGACAGATCCGGCCGCTAAGAAGCGTGCCCAAGAGGTTGTTGCTCAGTTGACTGAATCAATCGCCAACTATGAAAAGGCTGCTGCAAAGTTTGCTGCAAATGGAAACACAAAGAAGGCAACTGAAGCCGCTGAATCTGCGACTGCACGTAAGGTGTGGCTCGCAGAGGCTGAAAAGGGTCTCGCAGAGTTCAACTAATGCCGAACCACAATTTACCAGCTACTAATTACTAGTAGTTCTGTAAACATCGTAGACACCTTCAATACCTCGTACCGCAGCCAACACCGCATCCAAATGGGTGGCATCTGCCATCTCAAAGGTAAATCGTGAAAAGGCGGTGCGATCCTTTGAGGTGCTCACAGCTGCGCTCAAGATATTTACATGCTGGTCAGACAAGGTACGGGTTACATCTGCAAGCAAGGAGGCCCGATCGAGTGCCTCCACTTGGATATTAACCAAGAAGATTGATGCCGCACCCATTCTCCACTTCACACTAACAACACGATCGGTTTGATGCTTCTGTAGATCAGAGGCGTTGGTGCAATCTGACCGGTGGATTGATACCCCGCTGCCCTTAGTTATAAACCCCATGATCGCATCGCCCGGAACTGGGGTGCAACACCGTGCAAGTTTTACGAGAACATCATCGGTTCCCTCGACATCAACAGCGTTGCTAGATCGCCTTGTAGTGGGAGCGCGATTGGGAAAAACCTCCATCGTTGGCTCAGGGTGTGAATCCTCCGCACCCATCGAAGCGACAAGTTTGTCAATAATTGATGCCGCAGAAACATGTCCATCTCCAACAGCTGAGTACAGACCATCAATATCTGAGTATCGAAGATCATGTGCTAACTCGAGAAGTGAGTGTCCTGCAAAGATTTTTTGCAGAGGTAAGCCAGCTTTTCGCATCTGTCGTGCAATTGATTCTCGTCCGGCATCGATAGCTTCTTCGCGACGCTCTTTGCTAAACCAGGCTTTAATTTTGGAGCGAGCTCTAGGACTCTTTACAAAGTTAAGCCAATCTCGGCTAGGGCCGGCAGCCTCGCTCTTATTGGTAACAATTTCGACAACATCTCCATTATTGAGGCGTGACTCAAGAGGAACCAGTCGACCATTCACCTTTGCGCCCGCGCACTTAAGGCCAACATCTGTATGGACTGAAAATGCGAAGTCAACAGGAGTGGATCCCCCAGGCAAAGCGACAACGCTGCCCTTGGGGGTAAAGACAAAGACTTCAGGAGAACCTAAATCAAAACGTAGCGCTTCAAGGAACTCAGAAGGATCCTCAGTCTCTTTTTGCCATTCATGGAGTTGACGCAACCATAACATTTCAGGAGATGATTCATTGTTCTCAGTCCCATGTTTGTACTTCCAATGCGCAGCGATACCAAACTCTGCGCGAGCATGCATATCGTAGGTGCGAATTTGAATCTCAATCGCTTTACCGGTCGGGCCAATAACTGTTGTGTGTAGTGACTGGTACAAGTTGAACTTTGGCATCGCGATGTAATCCTTAAAACGCCCTGGGACGGGACTCCAACGTGCGTGGATAGAGCCCAGCACCGCATAACAATCGCGAACATCATTTACCAAGACTCGGATACCGACTAGATCATAGATCTCATTGAATTCACGACCTCGCACAACCATCTTTTGGTATACGGAAAAGAAGTGCTTCTGTCGACCGGTAACAGTTGAATCAATACTGTCTCGAGCTAAATCATCCTTTACCAAGGCGATAACTTCTGCACTTAACTTGTCACGTGACGGTGAGCGCTCTGCCACTAACCTGGAAATCTCTTCAAACTTCTTAGGCTCTAATACCTCAAATGAGAGATCCTCTAACTCCCACTTAAGAGCGTTCATTCCCAATCTATGGGCTAAAGGTGCATAGATATCAAGAGTTTCACGCGCCTTGCGCTCGGCACTTTCAGTTGATACAAACTTCCAGGTACGCGCGTTGTGAAGACGATCAGCCAACTTAATAACGAGAACACGAATATCTCTCGACATCGCAATGACCATCTTACGAACAGTCTCGGCTTCTGCTGTGGGTCCATAGGTAAGTTTGTCTAACTTAGTGACACCATCAACCAGATCTGCGATCTCATCCCCGAAATCAAGACGTAGTTGAGTCAGTGAGTAAGGCGTATCCTCAACTGTGTCATGGAGCAAAGCCGCGATGATTGTCGGGGGGTCCAGGCCTAAGTTAGCCAAAATTTCTGCGACCGCAACTGGATGGGTGATGTACTCCTCACCCGATTTTCGAAGTTGGCCTTCATGGGCACCACGTGCAACTTCAAAGGCGCGGGAAACCTCATCGCCATTAACTACGGCATGGTTTTCTCTGAGAGCACTTATCACTGGTGCTATCAAAGTATCCACAAAGAACCTTACTTACGACCTTTACGCTTTGGTTGGTTGCGAGGTCCACGACCATTTGCAACAGCTACTGAAGAAACAACAGCGGACGAGCCGGAAGCAGGAGTTGAGGTACGTGCGGCAACTCGCTTGGCAAGTGCTTGCATCGCAGGCTCTTTCTCACGTAGCTGAGCAAGTACGGAAGGAGCAATGAAGATGGAGGAGTAAGTACCCACGATCAAACCAATAAATAATGCGAGAGAAAGATCCTTAAGAGTTCCCGCCCCAAGTAACCCTGCGCCAACAAACAAGATTGCCGCTACTGGAAGGATCGCCACAATCGAGGTGTTGGCTGAACGGACAATAGTCTGATTGACAGCCAAGTTGACAGCCTGCGAATAGGTTTTGGTAGAGGCAGCTGAAATCGCCCTTGTATTATCACGAACCCTGTCGAACACAACTACAGTGTCATAAAGGGAGTAACCCAAGATGGTCAAGAAACCAATAATGGTTGCGGGAGTTACATCAAATCCAACGAGTGCATAGATACCGACCGTAATGAACACATCATGTACTACCGCCACGATTGCAGAAAAGGCCATCTTAGGCTCCAGCGCCATCGTCAAATAAATCATTACTACAAAAAGAAAGCCAAATAATCCGTAAAGAGCTTTTCGGGTGATCTCTTTGCCCCACGATGGACCAATGATCTGAGTATCAATATCTGCAGCGCTCACTGAAAACTTAGCTGCCAAAGCATCTTGAACCGCATTGTTGAGAGCAGGATCTAGCGCTTGAGTTTGAACGCGCACCTTATCGGTACCTACCAGTTGAACTATTGGATCACTTGTAACCCCAGCCTCTTCAACCGCATCTCTTGCTAGAGAAATTGAAGGGTTTGAGGTGTTGACTGTGAAGGAGGAACCACCCTTGAACTCAATTCCGAGCTGTAACCCTTGTACCGCCAAAGCACCTATGGATAACAGAACAAAGAAGCCTGAAAGTGCATACCAACGACGTCGACGACCTATGAAATTTACCGATGTCTCACCGCGATAGAGACGCCCACCTAGACCTGAAAACTTTGACACTTTATGACTCCTTCGCAATGACTAGACCCAGACTCTTAGGTGAGAAACCTGAGAGAGGATGACCTGAGTTGAAGAACTTGCTTCGAGAAATTAGGACAAGTGCAGGCTTGGTGAAGAGGAAGATGATAATCAGGTCGATAAGTGTTGTTAAGCCCAATGTGAAGGCGAAACCACGAACACCACCCACGGAGAAGATATACAAAAGAACCGCTGCGATAATCGAGACAGAGTCAGCGATCAGGATCGTACGTCGCGCACGAAGCCAGCCGGTTTCAGCGGCGGTTCGCAGGGATCTTCCTTCCCGCATCTCATCCTTTACTCGTTCAAAGTAAACAATAAATGAGTCTGCCGTTACGCCGATCGCTGTAATTGCACCAGCAATACCAGCCAAGGTCAGAGTAAAGCCAATCCATTGACCCATGAGCAGGATAAGCGTATACAACATGATCGCTGCAACACCCAGGGATGCAACAGTTACAAAACCTAATGCTCGGTAATACAGAAGGGTGAAGATGACTACTAACAACATACCTAGACCTGCAGCGAGAACACCAGCGTTGAGCTGATCAGCACCCAATGTTGGAGAAACTTGCTGTACTTCACCACGATCAAATGCAAGTGGGAGCGCACCATACTTAAGTACATTTGCAAGATCCTGAGCTTCCAGCTGATTAAAGCTTCCAGTGATCTGTGCATTACCAGATGGAATCGCTTCAGTGATTCGAGGAGCTGAAACAACTAGGCCATCAAGAACAATGGCTACCTGATTAGTTGGTTCCGGCAATGAGGTAACACGTGCTGTCAAAGCTCCAAAGGCAGATGTGCCCTCGTTATCAAATTCGAGACTTACAAACCAAGCACTGCCTGCTTGAGTATCAAGGCCTGCAGCTGCCGACGAAATCTGTCGACCTAAAACCTCTGCAGGAGCAAGGATGTACTTAGCACCACCAGCACGATCGCAGGTTACCAATGTCTCAGATGGTAAATCTGAAGATGTTCCTTGTAGACTTTCAGGCTTAGTACAATCAAGCGCTGCAAACTTTGCATTAAGCTCGGCACTTACTCCAGCTGCTGGAGTTGCAGCAGCATCAGCTGTTGCAGGAAATCCTGAACCAGATGCAAGCACCTGACGGAAACGAAGTTCTGCAGTCTGTCCCACAAGATCAACTACACGTCGACCGGTATCACCAGGAACTGAAATTACGATTTGGCGACTTGTTCCGGTGCCCTGCGAAGTTACCTCTGCTTCAACAACACCCAATGAGTCAACACGTTGGCGAATAATTGAAACCGCCTGATCGATCGCCTCGCTTGTGACACTACCCTCTTCACCCGGTGCGATTCGGGGTTGAAGAGTTACCGAAGTTCCACCACGCAAATCCAAACCTAATTGCAGGCTCTTTGTATCTTGAAGGAAAACTAGACCTACCAGCGACACAAGGATGAGGCCAAGAATTGCCAGGGATCGCCCAGGACGGGAGCTGGTCTTTATTGGTTTGATTGTTGTAGACATAGGCGCAGAGTCTAGGCGTCAGATGCTGGTAAGTCGAAAAGGGTCACAATTTCCGCAGGTGGTGTTCGTCCTATATGGCGCCAACCTTGAGCGGTGGCCACTCTTCCACGCGGGGTTCGCGCGATAAAGCCATTTCTGACCAGGAAGGGCTCAGCTACCGACTCCACCGTCTCGATCTCCTCCCCCACAGCGATTGCTAGTGTGGAAAGACCTACCGGACCACCATTGAAACGCTCAACTAATGCCACAAGTACTGCGCGATCTAGACGATCTAAACCAAGTTCATCAACCTCATACATCTCTAATGCAGCCTTTGCGTCATGTATCGAGATCTGTACTCGACCCTGCACTTGTGCGAAATCTCGAACACGACGAAGTAAGCGGTTTGCTATTCGTGGTGTTCCGCGGGAACGGCCAGCTACTTCAACAACGGCATCCTTGTCGATAGAAATCTTTAATAGTTCAGAGCTTCGAGAAATCACATGAGCGATCTCACCCTCGTTGTAGAAATCCAAGTGAGCGGTGAAGCCAAATCGATCACGTAATGGGCTAGGTAAGAGGCCAGCACGTGTGGTTGCACCCACCAAGGTGAAGTGTGGAAGCTGAAGCGGAATAGCTGTCGCACCTGGTCCCTTACCAACAATTACATCGACCCGAAAATCCTCCATCGCTAAGTACAACAACTCTTCTGCAGGTCTTGGAAGTCGATGAATCTCATCGAGAAAGAGTATTTCTCCTTCCACAAGTGAGGAGAGAATCGCTGCCAGATCTCCGGCATGTGTAATAGCAGGGCCACTGGTAATACGAATCGGTGCTTGCATCTCACTTGCAAGAATTAACGCCAAAGTTGTCTTACCTAATCCAGGCGGACCGGAAAGAAGAATGTGATCTGCTGGCGAATTGCGGTGACGCGCAGCGGTTAATAAAACATCAATCTGTTCACGGACACGATGTTGTCCAATGAAATCACCCAAAGATTTTGGGCGTAGCGCTTGTTCCAGGGCGGACTCCTCGCTTTTAATCTGCGGGGTCACTAAGCGATCATCGGCCACGGGCGCTCTTTCCACTTGAAAGTGCACGTTTAAGAAGCTCACTTAGATCAAGGATGGAGGCATCAACGCCCTCTGATTGCAGTGATGCGATTACATTTGAAATCGCCGCATCAGACTCTTTGGGTGAAAAACCAAGAGAAACCAATGCGCTTGAAAGTTGTTCGCGCCAAGCGGGTTGATGAGAAGTGAACTGCTGGGAATGTGAGAGATCACCCAACTTTCCTTTGAGTTCAAGGATCAACCTCTGCGCTCCCTTTCGACCGATTCCCGGCACCTTTTCAATACTTCCAATATCCTCCTGCGCGATCGCTCTGCCTAAATCCTCGGGTGTCAGAGCGCCAAGTATTGAGAGTGCAACCTTTGGGCCGATACCAGAAACTGTTTGAAGTAATTCAAATAAGGATCGAGACTCTTCATTGATAAAGCCGAAGAGAGTTAAGGAGTCCTCACGAACTACAAGTGATGTAAAGAGCTGAATCTGGGAGCCTATGGTCACCTGAGTTGATGTTGTCGGAGTAACTAAAACAGTTAAGCCAAACCCTCCAACCTCGATAACTAAACGATCACCGTTGATCGACCTTACATTTCCGCTGAGCATTGAGATCATCGCGACCTCAACTTCTTCAAACGAGATTGTTCAGCGGCTACCGCCTGTGCCAGTCGAGTACTTCCGCCACCTCGCCAGATATTACAAATCGCTAACGCCAATGCATCAGTTGCATCTACAGGTTTTGGGATTGAATCGAGATTGAGAATCTTTTGGACCATCTGCGCGACTTGAGCTTTATTTGCTCGTCCGCTCCCAGTAACTGATGCCTTCACCTCTGAAGGGGTGTGCATCATTACTGGGATTCCAGCCTTTGCAGCCAACAACAACGCTATGCCCGCCGCCTGACCAGTTCCCATCACAGTTCGCACATTGTGTTGAGAAAAAACCCGCTCGACTGCGATTACATCGGGCTTCCACAGATTAATCCATTGAGATAGTTGCTGATCTAAATCTAGGAGTCGGTGTTCTAAGGATGAATCTGTCGGAGTAAGAATGACACCTACCTCCACTAGTGAAATTGGTGATCCCACCGCACCTTCAACAACGCCCACACCGCAGCGAGTAAGACCTGGGTCGACGCCCAAAACTCTCATTGCGCTCCTCATGCTTTCTCAATACGCCAAAGTGCAAGCCTAAGGTGGTTCAACTTTGGTCTATTCGAGGCTCGCCATAACTTCATCGGAAACATCAAAGTTAGAGTAAACATTTTGTACATCATCAAGCTCTTCAATCGCATCAATTAACTCAAAAACCTTTTTCGCACCATCTACATCCAGCGGGATGCTCATTGATGGCAAGAATGAGGAGTCTGCAGACTCATAATCAATCCCAGCGCTCTGTAAAGCGGTTCTCACAGGAACCAAATCAACAGGCTCACTCACGATTTCAAAAGCCTCGCCCAAGTCATTTACCTCTTCGGCACCTGCTTCAAGAACGGCTTCTAAGATCGAATCCTCGGTAAGTACTCCATCCTTCTTAACAATTACTACACCTTTACGGTTAAACAAATAAGAGACGGAGCCAAGATCTGCCATTGATCCACCGTTGCGGGTAACTGCAACCTTTACCTCTGATGCCGATCGATTTCTATTGTCAGATAGACATTCGATCATGATCGCAACACCGCTGGGACCATACCCCTCGTACATGATCGTGATCCAATCCTTAGCGCCGGCTTCCAACCCTGCGCCACGTTTAATTGCGCGTTCAATGTTGTCTGAAGGCATTGAAGATTTCTTCGCCTTTGCCACCGCATCAAAAAGAGTGGGATTGCCATCCATGTCTGCTCCGCCATTACGAGCTGCAACTTCAATTGCTCGAATTTGCTTTGCAAATACCTTTGCACGACGACTATCTATGATCGCCTTCTTGTGCTTTGTCGTAGCCCATTTGGAATGGCCTGACATGAATTCACCTCACCTAGATAATTCTGTGATGTTGCTGTTTGGCTTACTTTACCTTCTCAAGTGCAGGACGTGCCACCTGCTCAATGAAGTAACGATGAATTCGGTCATCCCCCGATAGCTCCGGATGAAATGATGTAGCTAAGGCAGTTTTTGAACGAACGGCTACAGGATGCGAGTCAACTGAAGCCAGAATCTGAACTGAATCTGACACCCTCTCGACCCATGGTGCTCGAATAAAGACCGCCTTCATCAGGTCAGTGGAACCATCTGCGAATTCAATATCCGATTCAAAGGAATCAATTTGACGCCCGAAGGCGTTTCGGCGAACGGCGATTTCAAGTCCACCAAAACTCTTCTGCCCCACCTTTGCATCAAGAATTTCTTCGGCCAACAAAATCATTCCAGCACATGATCCATAAACTGGCATTCCACTTGCTATGCGCTCTTTGATCAGTTGATAAACCCCAAATACCTCTGATAGCTGCGAGATAGTTGTCGATTCTCCACCAGGTAGCACTAAGGCATCTACAGATTGAATTTCACTCGCTCTACGTACCGCAACAGCCTCAACTCCACAGTCAAATAAGGAGTTAATGTGTTCACGAACATCACCTTGAAGAGCTAAAACGCCTACCTTCATTTATGTGGGAGTTACCAGCCGCGTTCTGCAAGGCGGTGAGGCGCTGGAAGATCTGCAACGTTGATTCCAACCATCGCTTCTCCCAAACCACGTGATGCATCAGCAATAACCTTTGGATCATCCCAAAAAGTTGTTGCTTTAACACAGGCCGCTGCTCGTTGAGCGGGATTACCAGATTTAAAGATTCCAGAACCGATAAAGACACCATCGGCTCCCATGCTCATCATCAAGGCTGCATCAGCAGGTGTTGCAATTCCTCCTGCTGTAAATAACACAACTGGAAGTTTTCCGGTTTGAGCAACCTCTTTTACCAAATCATATGGAGCCTGAAGCTCCTTTGCTGCAACATACAGTTCATCCTCGCGCAGTGATGATAGACGTCGAATCTCTCCACCAATCTTGCGCATGTGCTGCATCGCATTTGAAACATCTCCAGTACCAGCCTCGCCCTTTGAGCGAATCATCGCTGCACCTTCATTGATGCGGCGTAGCGCTTCTCCCAGATTTGTTGCACCACATACAAATGGAACTGTGAAGTCAAACTTATCAATGTGGTTTTCATAATCAGCTGGAGTTAAGACCTCTGACTCATCGATGTAATCAACACCAAGGGATTCAAGAACACGGGCCTCAACAAAGTGACCGATGCGCGCCTTGGCCATAACTGGAATCGACACCGCTGCTTGAATCTTCTCGATCATGTCTGGATCAGACATACGAGCAACCCCACCTTGAGCTCGGATGTCAGCTGGAACTCGTTCAAGCGCCATAACTGCGACCGCACCAGCATCTTCAGCGATCTTTGCCTGCTCTGCATTTACGACATCCATAATGACGCCGCCCTTGAGCATTTCAGCCATTCCGCGCTTTACGCGACCGGTGCCTGTTACTTCAGCCATGATGTGTTACTCCGCTTCAATGGAAAGATAGAGCCCAATCCTACTTCGTCTTTTCAATAGCGCGAGACGTAAATTCAGGCTCGCGATCAGTCAAAGCGACCCAAACCTGACCCGGATCAAAGTTCATGATGGTGCCATCACTGAAAGTAAAGGTGGTCCCTGAATCGGCGCCAGCTCTGTTCCATGTGGTAACAAAGCGTTCCCCGTTGCGAAGAACATAGGCCTTTCCTGTACCAATGGTCTGCGTTAAAGGTGTGACTCCGCCAAATTTATCGCCATACTCTGAAGGCGTAATGCTCACCATTTGAATTACAAAGGTTGTAGCTCCGAGGACAACACCGCTATCTGCAAGATTTAATTTTTTATTATGGGAAAGAAGCCATCGTGATTCGTCTTCTGACCATTGCGCAGAATAAGTTGCCGCTGGCCAACTCACATCAACCTTCTGAGTTGGTGTACCACCTTCTTGTAACTCTCCAAAAACAAAACCGACACCTTTGGCTATATCAACTTGCAGATTGTTATCCAAGATTTTCTGCATCAAAAGATCTGCTCGAAGTACCATTGCATACGGTTGATTGCGGGATGGATCGGTTGTATAGATCGTGGGACTTTGTCGCTGTGCTCCCAAATCCTGAAGATTTGCCGCGGAGATAACTGGAAGAAGTTTGCTCTGAGCTCCACTATATGCAAAAGCCACTCGCCCATATTGACTCAAAATATTGATATCGGAAATTCGTGCGCTTCGAACCGGTCCAATTCTTTGAGGAATAATTGTTGAAAATATAGCGGCTAGCCGAGTGAGGCCACCTTCTACCTGCTGGATGTACACAATCTCTGCATCCTCTACACCAATTTGTGGATGTGCCATATTGGAGTCATCAATCTTGACCGCAAGCACCCGACTATCAACACCTTCGCGTCCACTAAGAACGCTAGTTGCCTTTTCTTCAGGTAGTAACTCTGTTACAGAGGCACAACTAGAAACTAGTAGTGCGATCACTACCGAGGTAAATGCTGTGTGCCTAGAGAACATCGGCTTCAAACTCATAAGTGATTGGTAGTGGTGCGGTTCCAGCTAATCTAAATATACGCACGATTAACTTGTTGCGCACCATATGAGTACGAGCAACAGCATCGGTATGAATAGCGATGCCTACTCGAACCTTGTCAGTTAACCCTGAAAGTTCAGTCAGTAAAGCGCTATCGGCAGCTGTAGTCAGATGCTCGGCATCCTCCAACAAAAGTCCTAACGCGCCAGATAATCCACTCTCTGCTTGAGAACGATTCTGAATATTGGCATCACGTGCTTGATACGCAGCGGCGGTTAACAACATTGATGATGCTGGATCTGCGATATCGCTGTGGGCAATCTCCAATGCAACCGAAGCTCTTTTTTGTAACAGCACATCTAGATTGGCCCAGCTTGTCTCCACGCGATGGTGCAGGCGATCTAGACGGGTAGCGGTGAAAGACAGATACCAGAGAATGATTAAGAGGATGCAGGCAGCAACCAACCAACGGGTCATGGCTTCTCCTCCTTGTTAAGAAATCTGTTCCACGGTCGCGTATCAGATGCTAGGCCAACCTTTTGACTACCCACCATTGACATCTCATAGACTGAAAAGATCTGATCTCCAACGCGAGTCCAGTCAAAGAGTTGTGCATGGGCTTTACCCCGACTGGCTAAAGCCTTTCTTTTCTCTTCATCTCTCAAAAGATCGATTACAATCTTTGCCAACTCAGTTGGATTTTCTGATGTAAAGAGTGCTCCAAACTCTCCGTGACCTAGTAGATCATCAAATGCCGGGATATCACTAGCGACAACACATGCTCCACCGGCTAGCGCCTCTGCCAAGATAATTCCGAAGGATTCACCACCTGTATTAGGGGCGACATAGAGCGCAACTGAGGACATAAAGTTTGCTTTCTCCTCCTCAGAAATTCGGCCTAGGAATTCAAAACGATGTCGAAGCTGAGGATCAATACTTTCGATAACTTCCTCGGGATCGCCAGGACCTGCAACAAAAACCTTTACATCTGGAGCAAATCGAGAGATGACTGGTAAGGCATCAACAAGAACGCTTAAACCCTTTCGAGGCTCTTCAAATCGACCAATAAATCCGATGGCGTTGCCAGACCATTTCTCCTGAGGGTTACCATCGGCGTAACGAGTGGCGTAAATACCGTTAGGAATGATGATCGCATCTGTTTCTAGGTGATCGGTAAGAGTCAACCTCGCCGCCTCGGAAACCGCGATACGAGCGGAGAGTTTTTCTATCGCCGGTTCGAGAATGGGACCAATTGCAAAGATAATTTTTTGTCGCTTGGCAGCGGCGTGAAAAGTTCCAACCATTGGACCATCAGCTGCCCAACACGCTAAAAGAGAGATTGATGGAATCGCTGGTTCGTGAAGATGCAGCAAATCAAAATCTCCCTGCGCAATCCACTGACGAACACGTGCAAATGCAACAGGTCCAAATAACACTCGCGCCACAGCCCCGTTATAAGGAATCGAAATCGGCTTTCCTGCATTAACAACATAATCTGGAAGATTGGATTCATCTATTGCCGGTGCAAGAACAGATACATCATGGCCGGCTTTTATTAAAAACTCAGTTAGATCACGAATATGGTTTTGCACGCCCCCAGGTGTATCCCAACTATAAGGGCACACGATTCCTACCTTGAGAGATCGATTAAGCATTAGGTGCGTTCCCTAAAATCGCTATCGATCCAGATGCGCTGCAACATGTGCCAATCCTGAGGAGTTTGTGAAATCCCATCCTGAAAATGTTTTGCGGTTATCTGGACAATCTCCTGCACCTTTGCGCCTTCTTCTCCCACGTTAGGTATGGTTACACTTCTAAATTCAATATGGATTCCGGTTTCGGTGTATGAAACAAAGGCTGTAATAAGTGGTGCCTGCGTTTTCAATGCCAATAGGGCAGGTCCTGCCGGCATGCGTGCTCTGGCGTTAAAGAAATCAACATCGATACCTGAGGCGGATAAATCTCTGTCGGCGACAAGTGCAACAAGTGCGCCCTGTCGCAACCTCTGAGCCAAGGTTCCTATGACACGACCATCTAATGGCAATACCTCCATTCCCATAGCTTGCCTATAAGCAAGGAACTTCAAAAACAATTTTTCTGGTTTTAATCTTTCAGCCACAGTGACTAATGGAATACCTTTAGCGCAAAAGTAAGCACCGGCATGATCCCAATTTCCGGCATGAGGAAGAGCAACTATCACGCCTTTCTTTGCCTCAATCGCATCAAGCAATAGGTGTTCATTGGTGACCGTAACAGTTGCTGCTACACGATCAGCCGACCAATCTGGAAATCTAAATGTGTCACACCAGTACCGCATATATGAACGCATACCATCTATGACTAATAAATCTAAATTCAGTGAGGTCATTATTGGTTGAGTTCGCTCAAGATTCGCGCGTAACCTCTTTGTACTCTTACCATTTTTCTTCACCAAGTAATCAGCGATGCGATAGGCGAGTTTGTAAGCGGTTTTTTCAGGTAACCATCTCACAAGACGCCAACCGGCAAAGTATAGGTAAGCGGTCAAATTATCTTTCACTGTTGCTGGCCTTTTTAACAATCAACATTCTTTGGAGGACGGTGAAAGTGCCAAGAGCAGCAAGAAGCCACATTCCAATTGTCAATACATATGGAACTCCAAGACCATCAAAACCGATGGCAGTTAGGGCGATGATCAAACGCTCGGTGCGCTCTGCTATCCCACCTGAGCAGGAGATTCCGAAACTTTCAGCCTTGGCACGTATATATGGAACAAGCAATCCAGTAACTAGGGTTGCTAAAACTACATAAGACAACTCATCATTTTCATTGATGAGAAAGATTGATACACCAAGTAGAACCGCGGAGTCGGTGATTCGATCGATGGTCGAATCCAAGAAACCACCCCATTTGCTAGAGCCTGCACTCGAAAGCCTCGCCATTGCTCCGTCGAAGAGATCACTTAATGCCAAAATACAGATTGCAACGGTTCCGATGAAGAACTCACCACGTGGGTAGAAATACAAGGCGCAGATGACAACTCCAATCGCTCCTACCCAAGTAACCGCATTTGGCGTGATACCACGTCGCAGAGCAAAGGCCGCCACGGGGGTAATTACCCGAGTGACCGTTGGCTTCAAACGTGCGCTTAACATCAAGGACCATCGTAGGCTGAGCCAGTGCAAACACAAATTACCCAAACACAAACCAAGGGAATTATTCATATCTATGGCCACACCAGCGCTGAGCCTGAACTAGTCGCACAAACCTTCGGGGGTCTGTTTACCCAAGAGGTTCACAGCGATAGCGACCTGGCGATTTTTGCGATTAATCCATCGGCGGGTATTGATCAAGAGACCATTGCAATCTGGTCAGAGCTCGATGAGTTTCAGATTCCTCGTCTGGTGGTTGTTACTCATTTAGAAAAGCAAGAGGCAGATTTTGATGATGCTGTGATGATCGCTAATCGAGTTTTCTCTCCGATGGCAACTCCATACTTAGTTCTTCACGATGATGCGGGTTTACCGATAGCACTTATTTCCCTCGCCGATTTATCAATCATTGATTATTCAACTACTCCCCCGACATCACGTGCCAGTGATCCCGAACATCAAACACTTGTTCAAGAGTTTAGAGATGAGTATCTCGAATTGGTACAAAGCTCTGGCGATCAGGCATTTCCGGCGGGATTACTCTTCCCAGCGATACCATTATGGATTGAAAGAGGAATAGGCGTAGACATTGTGAAGCAGTACATCAACCAAATTAATTAATTACCAAGCAGCTGCAATCTCATCTCGAGTTAAGTGGAGCAGCTGTGGCAAAACCTTCGTCTTACCAATTATCGGCATAAAGTTTGCATCTCCGCTCCATCGAGGCACGACATGTTGGTGGATATGTGCGGCAACTCCAGCCCCAGAGATTGCACCCTGATTCATTCCTAAATTAAAGCCCTCTGGTGATGAAACCTTACGAATAGTTCTCATCGCATGAGATGTAAGTGATGAGATTTCATTTCTCTCCTCATCACTCAAATCAGTCAGATCAGCTACATGTCTGAAGGAGCAGACCAAGAGATGTCCTGGGTTATATGGATAAAGATTCATGACTACATAGGAGCTCTTGCCACGATAAACAATCAGACCCTCTTGATCACTCATTGCAGGAATGTCGCAGAAGGGACATGTGACAGCGTTTCCTTCTAAAGGTCTATTTTCTCCACGCAGGTACTCGAGACGATGAGGTGCCCACAACCGCTGCCACCCATCGGGCATTCCGGCACCAGTTATCTCGTGGCTCACCCGCTACACCTGAGTTCGTTCAGCAACAACCTTTTTAATTTCAGCGATCGCATCAGCTATTGGAATTCCATTCTTCTGTTCGCCGTTGCGATAGCGGAAGGAGACCGCTCCCGCCTTTTGATCCTCTTCACCTGCAATCACCATAAATGGGATCTTTTGCATCTGTGCGTTGCGAACCTTTTTCTGCATCCGATCATCTGATGCATCTAATTCAGCGCGGATGCCAGCTTTGCGCATCTGCGTCATTACATCACCTAAATAATCAGCAAAGGTATCTGCGACTGGGATTCCAATCGCCTGCACAGGAGCTAACCAAGGCGGAAAGGCGCCGCTGTAATGCTCCGTCAAAACGCCAAAGAAGCGTTCAATGGAGCCAAAAAGTGCGCGATGAATCATCACTGGACGTTGGCGGGTTCCATCTGTTGCTGAGTATTCAAGTTCAAACCGCGCAGGCAGTTGGAAATCAACTTGGATTGTTGACATCTGCCAGGTGCGACCGATTGCATCCTTTGCTTGCACAGAAATCTTTGGACCGTAAAATGCCGCTCCACCTTCATCCAGAACCAGTTCAAGGTTTTGCGCCGTCGCAGCTTTGCGCAACGCGTCCGTTGCTTCGGCCCAATCTGCATCCTCGCCAACAAATTTCTCCTCATTTTTAGTCGACAGTTCGAGGTAAAAATCATTGAGACCATAATCACGTAGCAGGTTAAGAACAAAGGTAAGTAGTGAATCGAGTTCACCTACCATCTGCTCTTTAGTGCAGTAAATGTGTGCATCATCTTGGGTAAAACCACGTGCACGCGTGATCCCGTGTAAAACACCAGATTTTTCATAACGGTAAACGGTTCCGAATTCAAAGAGCCGAAGTGGAAGTTCACGATAGGAGCGACCACGGGACTTGTAGATCAGATTGTGAAATGGACAGTTCATCGGCTTCATGTAGTACTGCTGCCCGGCTCGTTTTACAGTTCCATCTGCATTTAACTCTTCATCCAAAATCATGGGCGGATACATTCCATCGGCGTACCACTGCAAGTGACCGGAAGTTTCAAATAATGCTGCTTTTGTTAAATGTGGAGAGTAAACAAACTCGTAATTTTCCTGCTCATGGCGGATGCGTGAGTAGTCCTCCATCGCACGACGGACGATTCCACCTTTGGGATGGAAGACAGCTAAACCGGAACCAATCTCTTCTGGGAATGAGAAGAGATCTAGCTCTGTTCCTAAGCGACGGTGATCTCGCTTCTCCGCTTCAGCTAGAAGCTCAAGATAAGCGTTGAGTTCATCTTGTGATGGCCATGCAGTTCCGTAAATTCGCTGCAGCATTGGGTTCTTTTCAGATCCGCGCCAATATGCCGCCGCTGTGCGCATTAATTTAAAGGCTGGTATCTGCTTAGTAGATGGAAGGTGCGGACCACGACATAAATCGCTCCATACCGGGTTACCATCGCGACCCAGGTTGTCATAAATGGTCAGCTCGGATCCACCTACTTCTACAGATGCTTCTTCGCCTGCTGGACCTTTAATTCCAATCAATTCACATTTAAATGGTTCGTGTGCCAACTCTTTAAGAGCCTGCGCCTCGGTAGTAACACGACGACGAAAACGTTGACCCTCTTTGATGATTTTGCGCATCGCACTTTCAATCTTTACCAAGTCATCTGGATTAAAAGTGTTCTCTGGGTCAAAGTCGTAATAGAAACCATCTTTAATCGGAGGGCCAATACCAAGACGGGTGTTTGCATAAACCTCTTGCACCGCTTGTGCCATGACATGTGCGGTCGAGTGGCGCAGAACCGCTAAACCATCTTGCGATGTAATCAACACAGACTCAACAACATCACCTTCGGCCAGTTCGGTCCATAAATCCCTTAATGAACCATTGACGCGGCATACAACTACATCTTTATTCTCGGCAAAAATATGGGTCGGCCGTTGATCTGCTGCTACCTGTTGGGCAACGCCATCAACTGTGATCGAGATCTGAGCCATGTGGCTAGCCTACCGAAGTCCTTAGCGCCATCGCTTCAATTTCTGCACCAAATTCAGGTGATTGCTCCAACAACCTTCCATCGATAGATAAGACGGGTTGTGCTACACGAAGACTGCTTAACAGAAATGCTGACTCCACCTTCGAAAGATCTGCCAACTCAATACTTTTTACAGCGACACCGCAGTACTCAACTACTAAAGCTCGCATAACTCCAGCAAGAACTCCATCACTTATGGGTGGGGTCAACCACTTTCCATCTATCTTGAAAAGCAGGTTAGTAACCGATCCCTCGGATACTC
Source organism: Actinobacteria bacterium BACL15 MAG-120619-bin91 (assembly GCA_001438925.1). GTDB lineage: Bacteria > Actinomycetota > Actinomycetes > Nanopelagicales > Nanopelagicaceae > Planktophila. Next base: position 32,854 of record LIAM01000004.1, read on the forward strand.
TGCCGAACTCATTGATAATGATCGCCTCGTCGAAACCTTGAGCCTTCACAGAGTTCAAAATATCCAACCTATGTGTGTATGGATAGCTCTTTACAGGTTGGCCAGCTACAGATATTTGGCTACTAAGAATTGCAAGTGAAGCGGGTTGGTGTAATGGCGTGTACGGCAGGTGGACCGCTGACCAATCTCCATCACTTCCAAAGGAGATTCGCAGTAATCCGTTCGGGAATTTTTCAGTTTTACAAAGAAGTGCCACGCCAACGCGTACATCATCCTCGCTGGCGATGGAAAATCCTAACTGTCTTGAACTTGTAACCGCTCGGCGCATATGTCGAGAAAGCGCCCACGGCAAGTTATCAACGGTCTTGATCGTCTCAAATACTCCAGAGCCATTCATCCATCCCTTGTCATCGCATTGACTATCTATGAGATCTATTAAGGCCCCGTTGTATATCACCTTCATTACTGTTGCCCTGCCGCGATCTTTATCAGACGGGAGGCCTTAAGTTCAGTCTCTTCCCACTCACTCTGCGAATTACTGCTAAATGTGATTCCGGCACCAGTCCCAAAATTTACTTTCTCATCTCTCCAAAAAATACGAATGGCAACTGATAGCTCTGCTTTATCTCCCTT